>JAEYVZ010000038.1 GCA_023431405.1 Actinomycetes bacterium | reverse complement strand
CCCCCGCCCCCGCCCCCCCCCCCCCCCCCCCGGGCCCGGAGGGTCAGGCGACGGGGCGCGTCGTCGCGGTGTGCGCCGGTGCGTGGTGGTCTTCGCGGTGCTTCGGCCTCGCCCAGCGGGCCGGAGTGTGAGGGCCGTCCCACACCTGCACGATGCCCCACGCGACGGCCGTGATCGGCACCGCGAGCACGGCGCCGACGATGCCGCTGAGCACGGTGCCGATCGTCAGGGCGACGAGGACGACGAACGCGTGGAGCTTCATCGTGCGCCCCATGAGGAAAGGTTGAAGCAGGTTGCCCTCGAGCTGGTTCACGAGCACGACGACGCCGACCACGAGGAGCGCGACCACCCACCCGTTGGCGACGAGCGCGACCAGGGCGGCGATGATGCCCGCGAGGGTGGCGCCGACGATCGGCACGAACGCCAGCACGAACACGAGCACGGCCAGCGGCAGTGCAAGCGGCACCTGGAGGATCAGAAGGCCGATCAGGATGCCGATGGCATCCACCGCCGCGACCGTCGCCGTACCGCGCACGTACGACCCGAGCGTCGACACCGTCTTGTCGCCGATGCGCACGGCGCGCTCGTACTGCTCGCCGCGGAAGGGGCGGAGGAGGAACGCCCACATCTGCGGGCCGTCTTTGAGGAAGAAGAACAGCATGACGACCATGAGCACGAACCCGGTCACGAAGTTCGCCACGGCGCCGACTCCCGCCAGCGCGCCCGAGCCGAACTGGGCGCTGGTGACGAAGTCGGTGAGCGCACCGACCCACTCGTCGATCTGGCGCTGGTCGATGTCGATCGGCAGCGTGCCGACCCACGCGAGGAGGTCCTGGAATCCCTGCTGGGCCTGAGTGGCGAGCTCGTCCCACTGGTCTCTGACGGCCCACACGATGAGCCACGACAGGAGTCCGAGGATCACGAGGATCGCGAACAGGGCGATGAGCGTCGCCAGCAGCGACGGCACCCCGCGCGAGCGCATCCACGTCATCACGGGAGCGAAGGCGGAGGCGAAGATCAGCGCGAGCACCAGCGGGATGGTCACCACGGTGATCTGCTGGATGCCGATCAGCGCGGCCGCGGCGATGGCCACGACGATCATGATCTGGAGCGCCCGGACGGACAGGACGCCGAGTCCGTCCGACCACAGGGTCCACGGCTTCCCGACGCCGGCGACGGGCAGAGCAGGGGCGTTGCGCGTGTCGAGACGCACGGTCTTGGTGCCGGAGCTGAACAGTCCCATTCCTCGACGGTAGACGACGCCGCCCCCGACGACCAGGAACGGAGCGGCGCGGCAGCCGGCCTGGTCAGTCGAGCACGTCGGCGAGGTCGTACGCGGTGACGGTCTCCAGCTGCTCGTACGTGCACGAGCGCGCGTCGCGATCGGGTCGCCACCGCTCGAACTGTACGGTGTGACGGAACCGGTCGCCTTCGAGCTGGTCGTACCGGACCTCGAGCACCCTCTCGGGACGCAGTCGGACGAACGAGACGTCTTTCGAGGCCGAGAACCGCGAGCGGTCGGTCGCGCCCACGACCGCGTCGCCGGCGTCGTCGCGTTCCACCCACGGTGCGAGCTCGTCGACCAGTTCGCGCCGGCGGGCGTCGCTCCACGCCGCCACCCCGCCCACGTTGTGGAGGTGTCCGTCTGCGTCGTAGAGACCCACCAGCAGCGACCCGACGCCGGTGCCGCTCTTGTGCACGCGGTACCCGACGGCGATCACGTCGGCGGTGCGGGCGTGCTTGATCTTGAACATCGTGCGCTTGCCGGGGGCGTAGGGGAGCTCCAGCGGCTTCGCGACCACGCCGTCGAGGCCGGCGCCTTCGAACTCCTGCAGCCAGGCGCCCGCGAGCTGTGGATCGCGGGTGGTGCGTGTCAGGTGCACCGGATGCGGTACATCGGCGAGAAGCTCCTCCAGCTCCGCCCGGCGCTGAGCGAAGGGCTCGTCGCGCAGGTCGCGGTCGCCCCGCGCGAGCAGGTCGAACCCGATGAACATGGCGGGCGTCGTCTCGCTCAGCATCGCGACGCGTGAAGCGGCGGGGTGGATGCGCTGGGAGAGAGCGCTCCAGTCGAGTCGCTGGGCGCCCGGATCTCCGATCGCCACGACGATCTCGCCGTCGAGCAGGCACGGCTCGGGGAGGAGCCGCGAGAACGCGTCGACCAGTTCGGGAAAGTACCGTGTGAGCGGTTTCGCTCCGCGCGATCCGATCTCGACCTCGGTGCCGTCCCAGGCGACCAGGGCGCGGAAGCCGTCCCACTTCGGCTCGTACGACAGACCGCCGGCGACCCGATCGGGAGCGGGTACGGCGTCGACCGACTTGGCGAGCATGGGTGCAGGGATGTCGTACACGGCATCCATCCTGTCGTGCCCCTGCGACAGCCGCGAGGGGGTCACGCGTCAGGCGAAGGCGGACACTCCCGTGAGGTCGCGGCCGATCAGCAGCGCCTGAACGCTCTCGGTGCCCTCGTAGGTGTGGATCGCCTCGATGTCGGCCATGTGCTGCATGACGCCGTTCTCGAGGAGGATGCCGTTCCCGCCCAGCAGGTCGCGCGCTGTCGCGGCGATCCGCCGCGCGGCGCGGGTGTTGTGGTACTTCGCCAGCGACGCCTGAGTGGCGCGCAGATCTCCGGAGGCCTCGAGGTCGGCCAGCCGTCGGCAGAAGAGCTGCATCGACGTGAGGTCGTCGAGCATCTGCGTGAGGCGCTCCTGCACCATCTGGAATCCGGCGAGCGGCCTGCCGAACTGCACGCGCTGCTGCGCGTACTGGAGCGCCGCCTCGAAACAGGCGGTCGCGTGCCCGAGCGCCGACCAGGCGACACCCGAACGCGTCGAGCGAAGCACCGTCGATGCGTCGCGGAAGCTGCGGGCTCCCGGCAGCACGGCGTCGGCGGGAAGCTTCACATCGTCGAGCGCGATGTGCGCCTGGTGGATGCCGCGCAGTGCGGCCTTGCCGGTGATGACCGTGCCGGTGTAACCGGGGGTGTCCTGCTCGACGAGGAAGCAGCGGACCGCACCGTGGTCGTCTGCGCCCTCGTCGTCGACCCTCGCCCAGACGAACGTCACGCCGCCGGCGGCGCCGTTCCCGATCCACTTCTTGGCGCCTCTCAGGACCCACCCGCCGTCGGCGCTGCGACGAGCGATGGTCTCCAGAGACACCGAGTCGGAGCCGTGGTCGGGCTCGGTGAGCGCGAAGGCTGCGGGTACCTCGGCGCGGGCGATGGGCACGAGCCACGCATCCTGCTGCGCGGGGCTGCCGAAGAGGGCCAGCGTGCGCAGGGCGAGCCCGCCCTGCACGGCGATGACGGTGCCGAGCGAACCGTCTCCGCGTGAGACCTCCATATTGACGAGGCCCGCCGCCAGCGGAGAGAAGCGGGTGAGCGATGGATGCTCGATGCCGTCGTTGAGCAGGTCGAGCTCACCCAGGCGGGAGGCGACGTCGAGCGGGTACTCGGCGGCATCCCATGCCTCGCGCATCCGCGGGCCGACCTCGTCGATGTACGCCTTCGCGCGATCCCAGACGGCGCGGTCGTCGTCGGGGATGTCGGCGAAGACGGCGTAATAGTCGGTGTCGAGTCGGCCGGTCACGTCGTAGGAGGTGACCGCCTCCCCCGGGAAGCCGTCGGTCATGGCATCCAGCGTATCGCAGCGCGGGATCGAGTGTCACCTGCGACGGTACGCAGTATCAGGGATGTCAGCCCAGTTCGCTGCGGAGTCGACGGGCGACCTCTGCCGCCGGCATGCGCCGAGGGAAGGCGGCGATGACGAGGTCGTCGACGGCGGGCGTCTCGCCGTCGGGGTGGACGCCGAACCGGTGCATCAGGTCGTCGTAGGCCTCGGCGAGCACCGACGCCGGCACGTCTTCGCTGGCGCGCAGGAGCCTGCGGAGCACATGGTTGTGCACCGCGGTGACCGCTGCGGAGAACGCCACCGACTCGATCGGGTCGATCCCCGGCAGTGCGCCGCGCAGGTAGTCGTCGAAGAGGCGCTCGTACTGGAAGACCGTGACGATCTCACGCTCGCGCAGTGCCGCGACCTGGCGCACGACCGCGTAGCGGCGCCGTGCGAGCACGGGGTCTGCGGCGAAGTGGCGGAAGACCTGCACCGACGCTTCGCACACCGCCGCCCACGGGTTCTCGTGGCGCTCGGAGAGGAAGTCGCGCAGCCGCGCGAGGAGCTCGTCATGATCGGTGAACACGACGTCGTCCTTGCCGCCGAACTGCCGGAAGAACGTCGACCGCGAGACACCGGCCGCCTGCGCGATCTGCTCGACGGAGGTCGCCTCGAACCCCTGGTCGGCGAACAGGTCGAGAGCCGCGGCAACGACGGTGTTGCGCGAAGGGGTGGCGGGGGTATCGCTCATGGTGCCTGAAAGCCTACTGGCCGCCCCGCCGTCGCGCGGTGCGGGTGAGGCCTCATCTGGGAAAAGGCGCCCGCGCGGCCGGGTAGGATGGACGACGGTCGATCTCTCGACATCGAGATTTTTTCGGCACCGAACCCACAGTCGCCCAGCGAAGGATTGCACGTGGATCTCTACGAGTACCAGGCACGAGACCTATTCGAGAAGTACGAGGTGCCGGTGCTCGCCGGCATCATCGCCGACACCCCCGAGGAGGCGAAGGCCGCAGCCGAGAAGATCGGCGGCGTGGTCGTCGTCAAGGCCCAGGTCAAGACCGGAGGCCGCGGAAAGGCCGGCGGAGTGAAGGTCGCCAAGACGCCCGACGAGGCGTACGCCGCGGCCGAGGCGATCCTCGGCCTCGACATCAAGGGGCACGTCGTCAAGCGCGTGATGGTGGCGCAGGGCGCCGACATCGCCGAGGAGTTCTACTTCTCCGTGCTTCTCGACCGCGCGAACCGCTCGTACCTGAGCCTGTGCTCGGTGGAGGGCGGCATGGAGATCGAGCAGCTCGCTGTGGAGAAGCCCGAGGCCCTTGCCCGCATCGAGGTCGACCCGCTCACCGGCATCGACAAGGAGAAGGCGGTCGCCATCGCCGAGGCGGCGAACTTCCCGGCTGACCTCGTCGACAAGGTCGCCGACGTCTTCGTGAAGCTCTACGACGTCTACAAGGGCGAGGGCGCCACGCTCGTCGAGGTCAACCCGCTCGTCCGCACGGGCGCCGGCGACATCATCGCCCTCGACGGCAAGGTCAGCCTCGACGACAACGCCACCGAGGTGCGCCACCCGGAGCACGAGGCCCTCGAAGACAAGGGCGCCGCCGACCCGCTGGAGGCCAAGGCGAAGGAAGCCGGCCTCAACTACGTCAAGCTCGACGGCCAGGTCGGCATCATCGGCAACGGCGCGGGTCTGGTCATGTCGACGCTCGACGTCGTCGCGTACGCGGGCGAGAACCACGGCGGCGTGAAGCCCGCCAACTTCCTCGACATCGGCGGCGGCGCCAACGCGCAGGTCATGGCCGCCGGTCTCGACGTCATCCTCGGCGATGAGCAGGTCAAGAGCGTGTTCGTCAACGTCTTCGGCGGCATCACGTCGTGCGTCGCGGTGGCCGAGGGCATCGTGAAGGCCCTCGAGATCCTCGGCGACCACGCCACCAAGCCCCTGGTCGTCCGTCTCGACGGCAACCAGGTCGAGGAAGGCCGCGCGATCCTCGCCGAAGCGAACCACCCGCTCGTCACGCTCGCCGCGGGCATGGACGAGGGCGCCGACAAGGCCGCCGAGCTGGCGAACGCCTGAGACAGAAGGAACCGAGAATGTCGATCTATCTCAACAAGGACTCCAAGGTCATCGTCCAGGGCATCACCGGCGGCGAAGGCACCAAGCACACCGCCCTCATGCTGAAGGCGGGCACCAACATCGTCGGCGGCGTCAACGCCCGCAAGGCCGGCACCACCGTGACGCACGAGAAGCCGCACGAGGGCGAGGTCGATCTCCCGGTGTTCGGCACCGTCGCCGAGGCGATGGAGAAGACGGGCGCCGACGTGTCGATCGCCTTCGTTCCCCCGGCGTTCACCAAAGACGCGATGATCGAGGCGATCGACGCCGAGATCCCGCTGCTCGTGGTCATCACGGAGGGCGTCCCGGTCGGCGACACCGCCGAGGCCTGGGCCTACGCGAAGAGCAAGGGCAACAAGACCCGCATCATCGGGCCGAACTGCCCCGGAATCATCACGCCGGGCGAGGCGCTCGTCGGCATCACGCCGGCCAACATCACCGGCAAGGGACCGATCGGCCTCGTGTCGAAGTCGGGCACCCTCACGTACCAGATGATGTTCGAGCTGCGCGACCTGGGCTTCTCCACCGCCATCGGCATCGGCGGAGACCCGATCATCGGCACCACGCACATCGACGCGCTCGAGGCGTTCGAGGCCGACCCCGAGACGAAGGCCATCGTCATGATCGGCGAGATCGGCGGTGACGCCGAAGAGCGTGCCGCCGAGTACATCAAGAACAACGTGACGAAGCCGGTCGTCGGCTACGTCGCCGGGTTCACCGCACCCGAGGGCAAGACGATGGGCCACGCCGGCGCCATCGTCTCGGGCTCCGCGGGTACGGCGCAGGCCAAGAAGGAGGCCCTCGAGGCCGCCGGTGTCAAGGTCGGGAAGACCCCGTCCGAGACGGCCGCGCTCATGCGGGAGATCATCGAGTCGCTCTGACACGCACACGAGAAGAGGGTCGGATGCCATGGCATCCGACCCTCTTCCGTCTTCGCGGCAGCGGTCAGGCGATCTCGCTGCCCGACATGATGGTCCGCAGCCGTTCCATGGGGAGCTTCGGGGTGCGGTCGGGGCGGAGGAGTCCGTTGGTCTCCTGCAGCGTGTCGGTGAGCTGGGTGTAGCAGAAGCCTGCGAGCGCCTCGCTTCCGTGGACGGCGCGCATGAGGCCTGCCAGCCGCTCGTCGAAGTCGTCGGTCGACGTGGCGGTGGAATAGCCCCAGGCGTCGGCGGCTTCGCTGTCGAACGAGATGCCTCCGAACTCCGTCAGCATGACGGGGGCCTCGCTGACGTCGCCGTCGAGGATCAGCACGCGGCCCGCCGGCCCGACGCCGTCGATCATGCGGTCGATCGCCTCGCGCGAGCGGTAGCGGGCGGCCATGCGCTCCGGATCGGCGTCGTAGTCATGGATCGCGACGATGTCGGTGTCGACCTGCTCCCACCCGTCGTTGGAGACGACGGGCCTCGTCGGGTCGAGCGCTTTCGTGAGGGAGACCATGGCGCGGGCGAACTCCTGCATGCGCTGATCGGTGGCGATGTGCTGCACCCCCCAGCTCTCGTTGAGCGGCACCCACGTGACGATCGACGGATGGGCGCGGTCTCGCCGCACGATCTCGAGCCATTCGCGCACCGTGCGCTCGACCGTGACGGGGGAGAAGGTGAAGCTGGCGGGGGCCTCGCCCCACACGAGCAGCCCGAGGCGGTCGGCCCAGTAGAGGAACCTCGGGTCCTCGAACTTCTGATGCACGCGCGTCGCGTTGAACCCGAGGTCCTTGATGAGCTGCACCTCCTCTCGCAGGGCCGCCGCCGACGGGGCCGCGAGATGCGACTCGGGCCAATAGCCCTGGTTGAGCACGGAGCGCACGTAGTAGGGACGGTCGTTGAGGAAGAAGCGGCCGCGGGCGACGTGGGCCGTGCGGATGCCGAGGTACGACTCGACGCGGTCGTCGCCGATCGCGACCGTCGCGTCGATAAGCCGGGGGTGCTCCGGCGACCACAGCAGCTCCTCGTACGCCTGACCGTTGAGCAGCTCGGCGACGGGCACGACGACGGTGGCCTCGTCGTCGGCGACGAGCGTCTCGGCGCTTCCGAGCACCCGTCCCTCGAAGGCGAGGTCGACACGTACGCGCGCGGGCTCGTCCGGCACCCGCGAGAGCTCGAGGTCGGCGGTGACGATGCCCCGTCGGGGATCGGTCGTCCAGTGGAGGGCCGTCACCGACAGGGAGGGGGTCGCCTCGAGCCACACGGGCTGCCAGATGCCGCTGGTGCGGTGGTACCAGATCACGTGCGGGTGCTCGCGCCAGTCCTGCTTTCCGCGCGGCTGGCCGATGTCGTGCGGGTCGTCTTCGACGCGCACCACGATCGTGTGCGTCTCGGATGCGGAGAGCGCATCGGTGATGTCGAGCGTGAAGGGGGTGTGGCCGCCTTCGTGGGCTCCGACCTGCTGCCCGTCGACCCAGACGCGGCAGCGATAGTCGACCGCGCCGAAGTGCAGCTGGAGCCGGGTGCCGTCACCGTGGCCTGCGGCCTCGAGGTCGTCGGGTCCGAAATCGCGGGAGTACCAGCTCACGCGGTGCTGCGCGGTGTCACCGATGCCGGATGCCGCGGACTCCGGCGGGAAGGGGACGACGATCGTCTGCGAGAAGGCTCCGGCGGCCTGCCAGCCGGCGGCCAGTCCCTCGTCGGCGTCATCGAAGGTGAACCGCCACGTGCCCGACAGGTCATGCCACGAAGGGCGGCGGAGCTGGGGGCGAGGGTGCGTTCCGTCGGATGCGCCGGGGCGGTCGTCGTCGATCATGACGACAAGCATGCCTCACGTGTGCAGCGCTGTAAAGTCGTCGGACGGACGAGGCCGAGTGCGCACCTGCGCGCGTGGCGGCGGTGCGTCGGAGGCGCGGAGCGAGGGTCAGCGAGCGGGCGCGCTCTCGCGCACGACGATGCGATACGGCGTGATCTCGTGCCGGCCCATGCCCTGATAGCCCTGGATGCGCTCGTCGAGCAGACTCAGGGCGCGACCGATGAGCGCATCGATGTCGGGGCTGACGGTCGTGAGGCTCGGGAACGTCACCGCGCTCAGACGGGTGTCGTCCCAGCCGGTGACCGCGACGTCGTCGGGAACCCGCACGCCCCGCTCCTGCAGGGCGCGGAGCGTGCCGATCGCGGCGAGGTCGTCGCGGCAGACGAGCGCGTCGACGTCGAGCCCGCCCGCCAGGGCGCGCCGCACCGCCTCCGCGGCATCGGCGGCCGACACGGCATCCGAGGCCACGAGCAGCCGCGGGTCGGGGGTGAGCCCTGCAGCCAGGAGTGCGTCCTGATAGCCGAGGATGCGCTGGCGTGAGGTCTCGGTGAAGGCTGCCGCCTCGTGCCCCACGAATCCGATGCGGCGCCGGCCCGCGTCGATCAGGTGCTGAGTGATCTCGCGCGCAGCCGCGACGTTGTCGATCATCACCCGGTCGATCGTCACGGGTGCGGGCGTCTCCCCGAGCAGCACGATGGGGATGTCGGTGCGGTGCCGCGCGATCTCCGACGACGACATCACCGACGGCTGGAAGATCATGCCGTCTACCAGGCCTGCCTCGGAGCTCGTCATGACAGCCCGCTCGCCGTCGAGGGTCGCGTCGGTCTCCTCCACGAGCACGCGGTACTCGTACTGGGCGGCGGCGCGGGAGGCGGCACGGGAGAGCTCCGCGAAGTAGGGGATCGTGACGTCGGCGAACGCGAGCGCCACGAGGCCGGTACGGCCGGTCGCCAGCCGTCGCGCCACGACGTTCGGGCGATAGCCGAGCTCATCGATCGCCTGCTGCACGCGGGCGCGCATCTGCGGCGATACGTGCGGGTAGTCGCGCACGACGTTCGAGACGGTCTTCATCGAGACGCCGGCGCGCTCGGCGACGTCCTGCAGCCGCGGTCCACGCATCGGAGCTCCCTTCGCCGGGCTGTGCACAGACTACAGCGCACGTCAGTACACGGCCCCGATCACGAGATCTGCGACATCCGCTCCAGCGCCCGACGGCGCGGCAGGGGCTCTTGACATCCAATTTCCAGCGCTGTACATTCGACCGCACGTGATCCACAGCACCCAGATCGCCGCGCGGGCCAGACCTCTCTGAGCCTCGACACAGGGCTGGGACCAACTCAAAGGAGAGCATTCACATGAAGAAGGCAATCGCGCGCGGTCTGGCTGTCGGCCTCGCCGCATCGGTCGCCCTCGCGTTCGCCGGCTGCGCCGGTTCGAGCTCGAACGGGCCTGCGGTGTCGGGTGACGGCTATGACGGCCCCAAGGTGGAGATCACCTTCTGGCACGGCTGGACGGGAGGCGCGGCGCCCAAGATCGTGCCGAAGCTCATCGACGCCTTCAATGCGGAGCACGACAACATCGTCGTCAAGAACGTGCCCCAGGAGTGGGCCGACATCTCGGCCAAGATGCCGCTGGCGATCAAGGCCGGCAAGGGCCCCGACGTCGCGGTGCTCCACGGAGACGACCTCGCGACCTACGCCGCACAGAAGCTGCTGCTGCCCGCTGACGAGATCGTCTCGAACCTCGGCTACACCGCCGACGACTTCCCTCCGGGCGTGTACGACAAGGGCAACTTCCGCGACGCGCAGTACGCGGTGCCGTGGAGCGTCACGCCGCTCGGGCTCTTCGTGAACGAGGAAGTGCTCGCCAAGGCTGACATCACCGAGATCCCGACCGACAAGGACAGCTACCTCGAGGCGCTGGAGGCGCTCAAGGACGTCGGCGTGAAGGGCGAGTGGGTCGACGGCTACGTCTTCACCGGCACGTTCGAGTTCCAGAGCCTGCTGTGGCAGTTCGGTGGTGAGCTGTACAACGAAGACGTGTCGGAAGCGACGTTCAACTCGGATGCCGGTGTGCAGGCGCTCACGTGGATGACCGATCTCGTGAAGGACGGCTACAGTCCCGCCAACGTCGCGCAGGACGGCAACATCAAGGCGCTCCTGGCCGGCGACACCGCGTTCAACTGGAACGGCGTGTGGCAGACGACGAACTCCGCCTTCGGCGACCTCGACTGGGCTGCCGCGCCGGTGCCGCAGATCGGCACCGAGAAGGCCGTGTGGTCGAGCTCCACCCACTGGGTGTTCCCCGCGAACAAGGGTCAGGACGAGAACAAGACCGCCGCGGCGGCGACGTTCGTGAAGTGGATGAACGACAACTCGCTCGACTGGGCCGAGACCGGCGAGCTCCCCGCGGCCAACACCGTGCGCGAGGACCCCGAGCTGCTGTCGACGTACCCTGACCTCAAGCCCTTCATGGATAAGCTCGAGTACGCGCACTACGAGACGGTCTCGCCCGGCATCAATGAGGCGAACGCGCTCATCACCACGGCGATCAACGAGGCCCTGACCGGCAAGAAGACGCCGAAGGCCGCGCTCGACGACGCGAAGGCCAAGGCCGACGCGATCATCGCGCAGAACCAGGCGAAGTATGGCGATTGACATCGCCGCGAAGACGGCCGTCCCGACCTAGCGCCCCCGTGGCGTCCGGTCGGGCGGCCGCCCGTCGCGTTCCCGTCGCCCCGCGCGCCGCACGCTGACGGCGTACCTGTTCCTCGCGCCCTTCCTGGTGCTGTTCGGCACCTTCGTCATCGCACCGGCGATCTTCGGCGCCTGGATCAGCCTCACCGACTGGAGCCCGTTCCGCGATGAGCAGAGCTTCGTCGGACTGCAGAACTACATCGATCTCTTCACCGCCGGCAGCACGACGTCGGGAGACTTCTGGCAGGCGATGGGCGCCACCGGCATCTTCGTCGTGTGGAGCGTGCCGCTGCTGGTCGTGATCCCACTGATGGTGGCGCTGCTGCTCAACCAGCGTCTGCGCGGCTCGACGTTCTTCCGCACCCTGTTCTTCGCGCCGTACGTGCTCGGCGTCGCGATCGTCGGCGTCATCTGGGTCTACGTCTTCGACACCCAGTCCGGCATCCTCAACCACATCCTCGGCCTCCTGGGCCTTCCCGACGACATCCCGTGGGTCGTCGACACGCCGTGGGTGTGGGTGTCGCTGGTCGGGGTCACCGTGTGGTGGACCGCCGGGCTCAACACGGTCATCTTCTTGGCGGGGCTCAAGGGCATCAACGGCGACCTGTACGAAGCGGCCTCCCTCGACGGCGCCGGTGCCTTCCGCAAGTTCACGAGCGTCACCCTGCCGGGCCTTCGACCCGTGATGCTCTTCATCACCACGACGACGGTGCTGGCATCGGCCAACATGTTCGGCCAGTCGTACATGCTCACCCAGGGCGGCCCCGGCAACGCGACGCGCACCGCCATCATGTACATCGCCGATCAGGGGCTCTCTCAGAACAACATGGCCCCGGCGGCGGCGATGAGCTACATCCTCTTCGCGATCCTCACGATCGTCAGCGTCATCAACTTCCGACTGCAGCGCGAGCGCGCCGAGAAGGGTGTCTCATGACCGCCGGAACGATTCCCACGCGCCGTCCGCTGTCGCCGCGCCGCGCGGCATCCCGCACCGTGCTGTACGCGGTGCTCGGATTCCTGTCGCTGATCATCATCTTCCCGCTGCTGTGGATGCTGCTGACCTCGTTCAAGACCGACGCCGACGCCGTGCGCAATCCGTACGCGCTGCCGAACCCGTTCTCGTTCGAGGCGTACGAGACCCTCCTGCTCAGCGGACAGCAGCCGATCTTCCTGTGGCTGTGGAACAGCTTCGCCGCGGCGACCCTCCAGACCGTGCTGATCCTCGCGACGGCATCCATGGCCGCGTACGCGCTGGCACGGCTCGACTTCGCCGGCAAGAAGATCATCTTCGGGCTCATCATCGGCACGCTCCTCGTGCCGCCGGTGGTCTTCCTGATCCCGAACTACCTGATCGTCGAGAACTTCGGCTGGCTCGACACGATCCTCGCGATCACGGTGCCCGGGGCGGCGAGCGCCTTCGGCGTCTTCTTCCTGCGCCAGTTCTTCGTGGGGCTCCCCGTGGAGGTGGAGGAAGCTGCGCGCATCGACGGGGCGGGCGAGTTCCGCATCTTCTTCCAGGTGGCGCTGCCGCTGGCCAAGCCCGCCCTCGCGACGCTCGCGGTTCTCGCATTCCTCGGCAACTGGAACGACTTCCTCTGGCCCGTGTACGTGCTGCTGTCTCCCGAGAACATGACCCTCCAGCCGGGTCTCGCCATGCTCCAGGGCGCCTACCGCACGCACTTCGCCATCGTCATGGCGGGGGCGGTGATCGCGTCGATCCCGGTGCTGGTGCTGTTCGCGTTCGCCCAGCGGCAGATCGTCGACTCCGTCGCCGGCGCGGCGGTGAAGGGATGAGGCGCGCCGGAGCGCTGGCGGCCGTCGCAGCGCTCGTCGGGCTCCTCAGCGCCTGCGCGGGCGCTCCGGCGGCCGTCGACCCGACCTCCGGTTCGGAGAGCGCGTCGGCGGAGGCCCCGGCATCCGTCTTCGCGATCGACGCGGACTTCCCGGATCCGGAGGTGGTGGCGGTGGACGGCGGATATGCGGCGTTCGCGACCGGCTCGCACGGCCTCAACATCCGCTACGCGTTCTCCGACGACCTCGTGTCGTGGCGGGTCGAGAACCGCGACGCGCTGCCGAAGCTCCCCGCGTGGGCATCGGTCGGGCGCACGTGGGCGCCGGATGTCGCGACCGCGCCGGGCGGCGGCTACCTCATGTACGTGACAGCGGAGCACACCGCCTCGGGGCGTCAGTGCATCGGGGTGGCGCGGGCCGACGCGATCGACGCAGACTTCGTGCCGGCGTCGGATGAGCCTCTCGTGTGTCCCGTGGAGGAGGGCGGCGCGATCGACGCGGCGACCTTCGACGACGCCGATGGCACGCGCTATCTCCTGTGGAAGACCGACGGGAACTGCTGCGACCTCGACACGTGGATCGAGATGGCCCCGCTCAGCGCCGACGGGCTCTCGCTCGCGGGCGAGCCGCGGCGACTGCTGAAGCAGACGCTCGCGTGGGAGGGGGCGCTCGTCGAGGCGCCCGTGCTCGTGGAGCGCGACGGGCGTTACGTGCTGTTCTACTCCGCCAACAACTACGGCGACGAGTCGTACGCGGTCGGGGCGGCCGTGTCAGACGAGCTCTTCGGTCCGTACGAGAAGCTCGAGGAGCCTGTGCTCGCGAGCGCAGGGGAACTGCGCGGCCCCGGCGGGCAGGACGTCGTGGCGACGCCCGACGGCGATGCCCTCGTCTTCCATTCGTGGGACGAGCTGTTCATCTACCGCGGGCTCGTGGTGCGCCCGCTCACGTGGGAAGACGGCACGCCCCACGTCGCGGATTGACGCCCCACGCAAAGCGCCGCCGCCCACCCCGCAAGGGATGGCCGGCGGCGCTTGCGTGCACCGGGCGGTGTGTCAGACGCCGAGGGCGGCTTCGATGGGACCGCGCGCGAAGAACACGACGAACCCGGCGGCGACGACCCAGAGCAGCCAGTGGATCTTCTTGGCCTTGCCCGACAGCGCGTTGACGACCACCCAGCTGACGAAGCCCGCACCGATGCCGTTGGCGATCGAGTACGTCAGCGGCATGACCGTCGCGGTGAGGAACACCGGCAGCAGCACCCGGAAGTCGGTGAAATCGATGTTCTTGATCTGCGCGAGCATCATCGCACCCACCAGCACCAGCGCCGCCGCGGCGACAGAGCCCGGCACGAGCGAGGTCAGCGGGGTGAAGAACATCGCGAGCAGGAACAGCCCACCGGTCACGACGTTCGCGAGGCCGGTGCGAGCGCCTTCGCCGATGCCCGAACCCGACTCGACGAAGACGGTCGACGACGACGAGGATGTCGCGCCACCGACGACGGCGCCGACGCCCTCGATGATCAGCGCCGACTTGATGCGGGGGAAGTCGCCCTTGGCGTCTGCCAGGTCGGCCTCCTTCGCGAGGCCCGTCATGGTGCCCATCGCATCGAAGAAGTTCGAGAAGACGAGCGTGAAGACGATCATCACGAGAGCGACGATGCCGACCTTGCCGAGGTCGAACCCGAAGTCGATCTGGCCGACGAGGCTCAGGTCGGGGAGCGCGAAGATGCTGCCGCCGAACGGGTTGAGCTCCAGGGCGCCCGGCCAGATGAGGCCGACGATGTACGACAGGACGGTGCCCCCGATGAGGCCGAGCAGCAGACCGCCTTTCACCCGCAGCGCGATGAGCACGCCCGACAGCAGCAGCGTCACGATGAACATGAGTGTCGCGATCGATGCGACAGATCCGCCCTCGCCGAGGTCGAGCGGGGGAGAGGGCTGCGTCGTCGAGGTCACGAAGCCGGCGTTGACGAAGCCGATGAACGCGATGAACAGGCCGATACCGACGGTGATGGCGAGCTTCAGCTGCACCGGGACGGCGTCGAAGATCATCTTCCGCAGGCCCGTGGCCGCCAGCAGCACGATGATGAGGCCGTTGATGACGACGAGGGCCATCGCCTCGCCCCACGTCACCTGACCGACGACCGAGAACGCCAGGAACGCGTTGATGCCGAGGCCGGATGCGAACGCGAACGGCAGGCGGGTCACGAGACCGAAGAGGATCGTCATGACGCCGGCGGTGAGGGCCGTCGAGGTGGCGACGGCGGTGCCGTTGAGCACGGCGCCGTCGACATCGGGGGTGGAGAGGATGATGGGGTTGAGGATGACGATGTACGCCATCGTCACGAAGGTGACGAGCCCCCCTCGCAGTTCGGCACCGAGCGTCGAACCGCGCTTGGTGATCTCGAAGAAGCGGTCGAGTCCGCTCGTGGTCTGGTGCGCCGAATCGGGCGGCGTAGTCGTGGTCATGTGTCCTCCTGCGTCGAAGTTATCGATTCCGGGCGCCCTCGCGCATCTCGATGTCATCCGGCTCCCTCCGGATGCCGGGGGTGCGGGCGCGCCCACCGCGGGCGGCGGCCGCTCGCTGGGTAGGGTCGAAGCCGCATGAACCGCCTCCTCGTCGCCGTCTTGGCCGCCTTCGACGCTGTGATCGTCGTCGCCGTGGGCCTCGCCGCCGCACTCGCTCCGCTGACCCTCCTGTGGGTGTTCGCGTTCGAGGGCACGGCCGACTGGGCGAGCCTGTGGCCTGCCGCTGCGCGCATCTGGCAGGCCGGCCACTTCGTGCCGCTGCAGGTGGGGCTGGATGCCGATGCGGTCGCGACGCTCGGGATCCCTGCGGAGGCGGCTTCTTTCGTCTTCTCGCTCGCCCCCGCCGCCTTCGCGCTTTTCACCGCCGTGTTCGCGGCCCGCTCGGGCGCCCGCGCCGCGCGGGCGGGCGCGTGGGCGACGGGTGTCGGCGCCGGCACCCTCACGGTCGCCGCGCTGGCGACCCTCGTGGCACTGACCTCGACCCTCCAGCCCGTGACGGTCGACGTGGGCCGTGCCGTGCTGATGCCCACCCTGGTGTTCGCGGTCCCCTCGCTCCTGGGCGCGCTGGTGGGCGCCTGGCGCGACGGCGACGACGGCGTCCTCGACCGGCTGCGCCAGCGCGTCGACGTCGAGGGCACCGGCATCGTGGAAGGCGCGGCCCGCGGCATCGCCACCGCGCTCGTCGCATGGATCGGCATCGGTGCCGCTGTCGTCGCGCTCGGCTTCGCGGTGCGGGGTGCGTCGATCGTCGCCGTGTACGAGGCGTCGCACGTCGACCTCCTCGGGGTGATCGTCGTCTCGCTCGCCCAGCTCGCCTACCTCCCCACCCTCGTGGTGTGGGGCGCGGCATATGCGGCCGGTCCCGGTTTCGCGCTGGGCACCGGAACAGCAGTGTCGCCAGGCGGCACGAGCCTCGGGGTGGTGCCCGGCATCCCGGTGCTGGGCATCGTGCCGGAGTCGCCGTCGCCGTGGCTGCTGCTGCTCGCGCTCGCCGTCGTCGGGGTCGGGGCGCTCTCGGGGTGGATCGCCCGCGCCCGGATGCAGGAGGAGACCGGCGAGGACGAGCCGATCGTGGCGCGCATCGTCGTGCTCGCCGCGATCGTCGCGGGGGCTGCGGGAGGGACGGCACTGCTGGCCGCCGCGGCCGCCGGAGCGCTGGGGCCGGGACGCCTGAGCGAGACCGGCCCGCACGTGGGCGCCGTCGCTCTGGCCGTCGCGATCGAGGTGGCGATCGGTGCGGCGGCGGTGCTCCTCGCGCCGCTGTCGACATCGGAGCCCGCACCGCACGCGCCGGTGGAACGGCACGATCTGCGAGAGGTGCAGGATCTGGCGGACACGCAGGATCTGGGGCACCTGCACGATCCCGAACGGCCGGAGGGCCATGCCCGTCCGTCGGTAGACTGAGCGGGTGCTGACCCTCGCCGTCCTGATCTCCGGCGCCGGATCGAACCTTCGGGCCCTTCTCGAGGCGACCAGCGACCCCGATTTCCCGGCCCGCGTCGTCGTCGTCGGCGCTGATCGCGAGGCCGACGGGTTCGCGCACGCGGAAGACTTCGGCATCCCGACCGTGCTCGTGCCCTTCCGTCGCTTCGAGACCCGCGAGCAGTGGGGCGCGGAGCTGCGCGCGCAGATCGACGTGTGGGCGCCCGACCTCGTCGTGCTGAGCGGCATGATGCGGCTCCTGCCTGCCGACCTCGTCGACGCGTGGGCGCCGCGCCTCATCAACACCCACCCGGCCTTCCTCCCCGAGTTCCCCGGGGCGCATGGCGTGCGCGATGCGCTCGCCGCCGGGGTGCCCGAGACGGGCGCAAGCGTCATCGTCGTCGACAGCGGAGTCGACACCGGCCCGATCCTCGCCCAGGAGCGCGTGCCTGTGCTCCCCGGCGACACCGAGCAGACGCTGCACGAGCGCATCAAGCCCGTGGAGCGCCGGCTTCTCATCGACGTCGTCCGGCGCATCGCCACAGGCGACCTCGACCTCACCGCGTACGAGACCCACTGACCCCGGAACACAGGAGCCCTCATGGCCGGCCCGAGCATCGACCCGTCCCTCTACCGCCCGCGCGACATCGTGCCCATCCGCCGAGCGCTCATCTCGGTGAGCGACAAGACCGGCCTTCTCCCTCTCGCCGAGGCGCTCGCCGAGGCAGGCGTCGAGATCCTCTCGACCGGCGGGTCGGCGGCGCTCCTGCGTGAGGCGGGCATCGCCGTGACCGACGTTGCAGAGATCACCGGCTTCCCCGAGTCGCTCGGCGGTCGCGTGAAGACGCTGCACCCTCACGTGCACGCCGGGCTCCTCGCCGACCTCCGCCTCGAAGACCATGAGGCCCAGCTCCAGGAGCTCGGCATCCTGCCGTTCGAGCTCGTCGTCGTGAACCTCTATCCGTTCGTGGAGACCGTGGCATCCGGTGCCGTGGGCGACGCGGTCGTCGAGCAGATCGACATCGGAGGCCCCGCGATGGTCCGCGCGTCGGCGAAGAACTTCGCGAACGTGGCCATCGTCGTCTCGCCGGAGTCGTACCCGGCGATCATCGACGCCGTGTCGAACGGGGGCACCTCGCTCGCGCAGCGACGCGACCTCGCCGCGCGCGCGTTCGCGCACACGTGCGAATACGACCGGGCGGTGTCCACCTGGTTCGCCGACGAGACGCTGTCGACCGACGAGCTGCCGCAGCACCTGACGATCACGGCCGAGCGCCTCGCGACCCTCCGCTACGGGGAGAACTCGCATCAGCGGGCCGCCATCTACACGCGTCTGGGCGGCCACGGCATCGCGCAGGCGACGCAGCTGCAGGGCAAGGAGATGTCGTACAACAACTACGTCGACGCGGATGCCGCGCTGCGGGCGGCCTTCGACCTCGTGAAGCCCGCCGTCGCGATCATCAAGCACGCCAACCCCTGCGGAATCGCGGTCGCCGCGCCGAACGCCCTCGACCCGATCGCCTCGGCGCACCTGCGTGCGCACGAGTGCGACCCGGTCTCGGCCTTCGGTGGTGTGATCGCCGCGAACCGCACCGTGACGCTGAAAATGGCGGAGAACCTTCGCGACATCTTCACCGAGGTGATCGTCGCGCCCGACTTCGAGCCGGAGGCGCTGGAGGTCTTCCGTCTGAAGAAGAACCTGCGCGTGCTGAAGCTGCCGGCTGACTGGAAGCAGGAGCCGATGGACGTGCGGCTCGTCTCGGGTGGACTCCTGCTGCAGGATGCCGACCGGTTCCCCGACGAGATCGAGTCGGTCGCGAAGGACTGGCAGCTCGTCTCGGGCGAGCGCCCTGCGCCCGAAGCGCTGGAGGGCATGATCTTCGCGTGGAAGGCCTGCCGCGCCGTGAAGTCGAACGCGATCGTGCTCGCCAAGGGGTCGGCGACGGTCGGCATCGGAATGGGCCAGGTCAACCGGGTCGACTCCTGCCGCCTCGCGGTCGAGCGTGCGGGCGACCGCGCCGCAGGATCGGTCGCGGCATCCGACGCGTTCTTCCCGTTCGCCGACGGCCCGCAGGTGCTGATCGATGCGGGGATCACGACGATCATCCAGCCGGGTGGTTCGGTGCGCGACCAGGAGGTCATCGACGCCGCCCGCGCAGCGAACGTGACGATGTTCTTCACGGGGGAGCGCCACTTCTTCCACTGAGCGCCCTTCACCCACGGGGCACCCGTCACCCACGGGGCACCCGTCACGCGCGGGGCGCGCGTCGCGTGGGCTCGTCGGACGAGCCGACTGCCATGTCCGATTTCCGCCAACCGATGTCGGTTCCGCGTGTCAGAGTGGAGGCATGCCTGCACCGGCCATGACCTTCGACGAGCGCTACCGCGCGATCGACGCGCGCGATGCCCGCTTCGACGGACAGTTCGTCACGGCCGTGCGCTCGACCGGCATCTACTGCCGCCCGTCGTGCCCGGCCCGCACACCGAAGCCCGCGAACGTCACATTCTTCGCGACGTCGGCCGCCGCGCATGAAGCCGGATACCGGGCGTGCAAGCGGTGCCTGCCGGAAGCGGCGCCCGGGTCTCCCGCGTGGGATCTGCGCGGCGATCTCGCCGCACGCGCGATGCGCCTGATCGCCGACGGCGTGGTCGAGCGCAGCGGTGTGGCGGGCCTCGCGGGCCGGCTCGGCTATTCTCCGCGTCACCTCACGAGGCTGCTCACCGCGGAGCTCGGGGCGGGGCCGCTCGCCCTCGCACGTGCCCAGCGCGCGCACACGGCGCGGATGCTGCTGGTCGGCACCGACCTGTCGGCCGCCGATGTGGCCTTCTCCGCGGGTTTTGCGAGCGTGCGTCAGTTCAACGACACGGTGCGCGAGGTGTTCGGGATGACACCGCTCGAGCTGCGCGCCCGGCGGCGAGCGCCCGGCACAGCCGAGCAGGGCGTGACGGGCGCGTTGGATCTCGTGCTTCCCCACCGGGAGCCGTTCGATGCGGCGGGGCTGTTCGCGTGGATGGCCGCTCGCGCGGTGGGCGGTGCCGAGTCGGCGACGCCCACGAGCTTCGCCCGCACCGTGCGCCTCGACGGCGGCCCGGCCTGGTTCGAGCTGCGCACCGACGAGGCAGGCCGGGTGCGGCTCCGGGTGCGGCTGTCCCAGCTGCGCGATCTCGCCCCGCTCGTCGCCCGCGCCCGGCGGCTGTTCGACCTCGATGCCGATCCGGTCGCCGTCGACACCGCCCTCTCTTCCCACCCGGAGCTGACGCGGCGCGTTGCGGCGCTTCCCGGCATCCGCGTGCCCGGCGCCGCCGACCCGCACGAGATGCTCATCCGCGCGATGGTCGGTCAGCAGATCTCCGTCGGTGCGGCGACGACCGCGCTCACCGCGCTCACCGACGCGCTCGGCGAGAGGGTCGAGCCGCACGCCGGCACCGACCGGCTCTTCCCCACCATGGCGGCCATCGCCGAGCACGGGGCCGACGTGCTGCGCGGGCCGGCGAGCCGCATCCGTGCCATCACGGGCGCCGCGGCGGCGCTGGCCGCAGGCGATCTCGTGCTGACGACGGCCGACGACGCCGCCGAGCAGCGTGCGGCGCTGCTCGCTCGCCCCGGGATCGGGCCCTGGACGGCCGACTATGTGCGGATGCGGGTGCTCGGCGATCCCGATGTGTCACTGCCCGGCGATGTCGCCGTGCGCACGGGTGCCGCCGCTCTCGGCCTCCCCGCCGAGCCGCGCGCGCTCGAGGCGTGGGCGGCCGGCGCCGCCCCGTGGCGCAGCTACCTCATGACCCATCTGTGGCGGGCCGTCCCTCCGCGCGTCGCGACCGGACGCCGCGCCCGCGCGCGCGCCGCCGACCTTTCCACCTCGACCGCGACGGAGGCATCATGACCGCGACCATCCAGACCATCGACACCTCCGACGGTCCGTTCACGATCCTGGCCGACGAGCGCCAGCGCGTGCTGGCGTCGGGCTGGACCTCCGACCCTGAGGCGATCCTCGTGCGACTCGCCCCCGCCCGCCGCCCCGCCGTCATCGTCGAGGGGGAGACGGATGCCGCGGACGCCGCCCGCGCCTACTACGCCGGCGACGTGCACGCGATCGACGAGGTGGTGGTGAGTCAGGCCGGCACCGTGCTGCAGATGTCGGGGTGGGAGGCGCTGCGCCGCATCGCGCCGGGCGCACCGCTCACCTATACGGGCTTCGCCGCGGCCCTCGGCAGCCCTCGCGCGGTGCGCGCCGCCGCATCGATCTGTGCCCGCAACGCTCCTGCCCTCTTCGTCCCGTGCCACCGGGTGCTCCGCGGCGACGGCTCGCTGGGCGGTTTCGCCTGGGGCGTCGACGTGAAGCGGAGTCTCCTCGCCCGCGAGGCCGCCTGAATCCGCTCTTGCGCCCAGCAAACTCCCAGGCATAGGCTGGAGGGCTGTCGCCTCGCGACCGCGCCCCGTCACCCTACCGAGGAGGAAGCCATGTACAAGGCCATCGTCACCACGAAGCCGTCTGCCCTCCTCATCGCTGCGCGCCCCGCTCGCCGAGGACGCACGCTCCGCGCATAACGCCCGCCCCTCCCTTCGGGGAAGCTCCGTTCCGCTCACAGCGTTGCCTCCGGCAGACACGCACCGACTGGTGTTCCGCGCGCGCATCCGCGCCCTCGCCGCGACCCGGCATCCGCTCTCACCCTCGCCACCCCACAAGGATCATGACCTCTTCCACCGAGAGACCCTCCACTCCGCTGTCGACTCCGCGCGCCCTGGCGCGCCTGTACCCGTACGTGAAGTCGGTGCTGCCGCGCCTGGCGCTCGGTGCTGCCAGCGCGCTCGTCGCGAGCCTGCTCGCCCTGTCGATCCCGCTCGTGCTCGAGGTGATCGTGAGCGGCCCGATCGCCTCCGGCGACGCGGTGCAGCTCGCGTGGGGCGCCGCGGCCATCCTCGTTCTCGGGCTCCTCGAAGCCCTCATGGTGTGGGCCCGCCGGTTCTTCGTCATGGCGCCCGCCACGCGCGCCGAGTACGAGCTGCGCACCGGCTTCTACGAGCGCCTGCAGCGGCTGCCGGTGTCGTTCCACGACAGGTGGCAGTCAGGTCAGCTGCTGAGCCGCATGATGCAGGACATCAGCATGCTCCGCCGCTGGCTCGCCTTCGGCCTCGTGCTGCTGGTCGTCAACGTCCTGACGATCGTCGTGGGCGCCGTGCTCCTGTTCCGGTGGCACTGGCTGCTGGGCACCACGTTCCTCGTCGTGTGCGCGCCGCTGTGGTACGCCGGTTACCGGTTCGAGAAGACGTACGGCGTGCTCGCCCGTCAGAGCCAGGACCAGGCGGGCGACCTCGCCACGTCGGTCGAGGAGTCGGTGCACGGCATCCGTGTGCTGAAGGCCTTCGGGCGAGGCAAGCACGCACTCCAGAAGTTCACCCGTCAGGCCGAGACCCTGCGAGAGACCGAGCTGAACAAGGCCCGCGCTCTCGGCTGGATCTGGTTCTGGCTGGTGCTGCTGCCCGACATCGCCTTCGCGCTGTGCCTCGGAGTGGGCATCGTGCTCAACCAGACCGGCCAGCTCGGCGTGGCGGAGCTCGTCGCGTTCTTCGCGATGGCGACGGTGCTGCGCTGGCCTATGGAGTCGATCGGGTTCCTCTTCTCGTTCCTCCTCGACGCGCGCACCGCGAGCGACCGCATCTTCGAGGTGTTCGACGAGGAGAACACGATCGTCGACCCCGAGCACCCCGTCGAGCTGGCCTCGCCGCAGGGGGCTCTCCGCTTCGAGGGGGTGCACTTCCGCTACGCGGACGCCGCGCCCACCGAGCGTGATCTGCTCGACGGCATCGACCTCGAGCTGCAGCCGGGGGAGACGATGGCGCTCGTCGGGCTCACCGGCTCGGGGAAGACGACCCTCACGACGCTGCCGGGCCGGCTCTACGACGTCACGGCCGGACGCGTCACCATCGACGGCGTCGATGTGCGCGACCTCAGCCTGAAAGAGCTGCGCACCCACGTGGGCATGGCGTTCGAGGATGCCACGCTCTTCTCGCAGACCGTGCGGGAGAACGTGCTCCTCGGGCGCGAAGACCTCGAGGTCGGGAGCCCGGAGGCGGAGGCGATCCTCCGCGAGGCGCTCGGGGTCGCACAGGCCGGCTTCGTCGACGACCTGCCGGACGGCGTCGACACCGTGATCGGCGAGGAAGGGCTGTCGCTGTCGGGCGGTCAGCGTCAGCGTCTCGCGCTGGCCCGGGCGGTCGCCGCGCGGCCCGCCGTGCTCGTGCTCGACGACCCGCTGTCGGCACTCGACGTCGACACCGAAGCCCTCGTCGAAGATGCGCTGCGCGAGGTGCTGCACGCCACGACGGCGCTCGTCGTCGCGCACCGTCCGTCGACGGTGACGCTCGCCGACCGGGTCGCGCTCCTCCAGGAGGGGCGTATCACGGCGGTGGGCACCCACTCGGAGCTGCTGCGCACGAGCGAGCACTACCGGCACGTCATCTCCAGCCTGGAAGACGAACAAGCCCGCATGCGGGAGAGGGAGGTGAACCTGTGAGCACCACGGTCACCGGAACGAGCGGCGAAGACCGCTCCGACTACACGCGCGAGGAGTCGCGCGCCATCCGCCAGCGGTCGCTGAGACTGCTCGGCTCGCTCGTGCGGCCTCTGCGCCGGCAGCTCATCCTGGCGGCGGCCGTGCTGGTCGTCTCGACGGCGCTGCGGGTCGCGGGGCCTGCGCTCATCGCGTACGGCATCAACACCGCGCTGCCCAAGGTGCTGCAGCAGGGCGACTGGATGCCGACCTTCATGGTCGTCGGCGTGTACCTGGCCGCGGGCATCGGGGGAGCGGCGCTCATCGGCTGGTACGCCGTGGTCGCCGCCCGCCTCACGCAGGCGGTCATGCTCGACCTGCGCAAGCGCATCTTCCTGCACACGCAGCGGCTGAGCCTCGAGTTCCACGAGTCGTACACGTCGGGCCGCATCATCTCGCGGCAGACCAGCGACCTCGACTCGATCCGCGAGCTGCTCGACGGCGGCCTCAACGAACTCGTCTCCGGCGTGCTGTACGGCGGATTCACCCTCGTCGCGCTGCTGCTGCTCGACTGGCAGTCGGGTGTCATCCTGCTCGTCATGGGCATCCCGCTGTGGTTCATCATGCGGTGGTTCTACCTCAGCTCGCAGCGCGTGTACCGCGAGTCGCGGGTCGTGAGCGCCAAGGTGATCGTGAAGTTCGTCGAGACGATGACCGGCATCCGGGCGGTCAAGGCCTTCCGCAAGGAGCGTCGCAACGACGACGAGTTCGGCGACCTGTCGAGCCAGTATCGCGACGTCAACCTCCGCTCCATCAAGCTGTTCGGCGTCTTCGAGCCGGGCATGATGGCGGTGGCCGCCGTGTCGGTCGCGCTGGTGCTGCTGTGGGGCGGCATCCGCATCGAGCCGGGCGTCTACGAGATCGGAACCCTGCTGGCCGCTGTGCTCTACGTGCGGAACTTCTTCTCGCCCCTGCAGGAGATCGCGTTCTTCTTGAACTCGTACCAGTCGGCCACCGCCGCCCTCGAGAAGGTGTCGGGCGTGCTGGAGGAAGAGCCGACGGTGCCCGATCCCGTGAACCCGGTCGACCTGTGGACGGCCCGCGGTCACATCGAGTTCGACGAGGTCACCTTCGGCTACTCCGACGACCGCATCATCCTGCCGCATTTCTCGCTCGACATCCCCGCGGGGCAGACCGTCGCGCTGGTGGGCACGACCGGGGCGGGCAAGTCGACGCTCGCCAAGCTCGTCTCCCGGTTCTACGACCCCTCCCGGGGCGCCGTGAAGCTCGACGACGTCGACCTGCGGCTGCTGCATCCGAAAGACCTCCGACGCGCGATCGTGATGGTCACGCAGGAGGCGTACCTGTTCAGCGGGACCGTCGCCGACAACATCGCGCTGGGCAAGCCGGATGCCACGCTCGACGAGATCCAGGCGGCCGCGCGCGCGGTCGGTGCGCACGAGTTCATCGAGCGCCTGCCCGACGGGTACGCCACCGATGTCAACAAGCGCGGGGGTCGCGTCTCGGCGGGGCAGCGACAGCTGATCTCGTTCGCGCGGGCATTCCTCGCCGACCCGGCCGTGCTGATCCTCGACGAGGCGACCGCCTCGCTCGACATCCCCTCGGAGCGGCAGATCCAGGACGCGCTGCAGACCCTGCTCGCCGACCGCACCGCCATCATCATCGCCCACCGCCTGTCGACGGTCGCGATCGCCGACCGCGTGCTGGTGATGGAGCACGGCCGCATCATCGAGGACGACACCCCCGAGACCCTCATCTCGGGCACCGGCAAGTTCGCGCAGCTCCACGCCGCGTGGCGGGAGTCGCTCGTCTGATCCGCGGACACCGCGGGGGCCCCGGGACGTCATCGTCGCCCCGGGGCCTTCTCGTGCGTGGGAACGGAAACCGCCCCCTGTGTGCGGCGCTCTGTACGGCCGACGTAGCGACGTGCGAGCATCGGGGCATGCCTCGGTTCCCCCGCGCTTTCGCCGTTGCGTCGCTCGCCGCCATCGCGCTCCTCGGCACGGCGTGCGCCGCGACGAACGATGCCAGGCCGACACCGCCGCCGATTGCCACTGCGACCCCCGGCCCGACGCCGACCGAGACGGTCACGGCGCCCGTGCTCAGCCCGACGCTGCCGTACGGGGGTGACTGCACGCAGGTGCTCACGTCGGGGCAGCTCGACGACTTCCTGGGCGAGGGCTGGCTCACGTCAGAGGAGCAGAGGGACCTCGCCGGCGTCAGCGGTCCGGCACCCGCCGTCACTCCGCTGAACACGATCGGCGGCCTCGAATGCTCGTGGTTCGGCGACGCGTCGAGCGAGAAGGAGATCCAGTCGATGGGAGTCACGGTGGCGCCTGCCGACAGCATTCCCGCCGCGTTCACCGAGGACTACGCGCAGGCGCGGTGCGATCCGTCGTATGGCACGACCTCGTGCCGCCTTGTGCGCACCGAAGGCGATGTGTGGCTCATGGCCCGTGCAGGGCACCTGCTCACCGAGCCGCCCGTCGATTTCCTCGAGCGGGTGCTCGACGCGGCATCCTCGGGTCTCCCGCAGCCGCTGGGTGCGCAGGCCGTGACGAACGAGGGCTGGGGGACCATCTCGACGTGCGACGACCTCAGCGGGAAGGTGCGGCTCGAAGAGCTCATCGGCGACGACTACGACGCGGGATCCCTGGAGGACAACGAACAGCCCGAGATGGCCGTGCTGCGACTCGCGGGCGCATCGATCATCTGCCAGTGGGAGACAGGAGAGGGACGCGTCTCTCCCGACGGTGAGCACTACGTGCCGAGGATCGTCGTCTCGAACGGCGGCCACTGGGAGTGGGGCGAGATCGCCGCCTTCGAGGGTGAAGACGTCTCCGTCGAGGGTGCCGAGTCCGCGCGGTTCTTCGCCGAGGCGGCGAGATATCCCGTCGACGAGCTGTTCGCGACAGACGGTGTCAACGTCGTCGGCGTCACGGGCGGCGGCCAGGAGTTCCTGACGGAGCTTGCGGAGCGCGCGCTCGCAGCGCTGAGATGATCCTCGTTCGGGGCTGAGCGGACGCACGGTTCGGAGCGGCCCGCCTCGGTGTCAGGGGGCTGCGCGTGCGAGGGCGTCGCGGTCGGCGAACCATCGGGCGTAGAGGGCCTCCAGCTCGGGCGAGAATCCGCCGGACAACACCACCTGCGACCCCAAGTAGGCGAACTGCTCGTTCGTGCGGTTGGCCTCATCGGAACCGACTGAGGCGTCGATCTGCGCGAGCACGGGATCGTCGGCAGGGATGCGGGCGACTTCGGCCGCCAGCAGCGGTGCGATCCGCTGCCGCTCGGCAACCGGCATGCGCGCGTACACCGCGTGCAGCAGCTCGTGTGCCGCCGTCGTGACCGTCACCGCGTCACCGTAGGGACCGCCGCCGCGCAGCACGTAGATGCGGTCGATGCCGTGATAGCAGCCGAGGGTCACCAGCTCCCCGGCATCCGGGACCTCGCCGCACAGCTCGCCCAGGTCGTCGACGACGAGCGGCTGGGCGAGCAGGAACACGCGCCGCCCCTCGTCGGTGAGCATCATCCGATCCACCAGCAGCTCTATCTCGGCTTCCGGATCGGGTGGGATGCCCACGAGCTGGTGGCCGCCCGGCACCGTCTCGGCGATCCACACCCGCACCGGTCGCGGCAGCGAATCGACGAAGAACGTCCCGACGAACGCGATGCCGAGCACGACGCTCACCGCCAGTGCGACCCGGCTCACGCGCCGGGCGGCGGCGCTCGGTCGAGGCGTCTCCCGGGGAGATCCGTCGGTCACGGCCGGAGCATGCGGCAGGAGGGCGGCGAGACCTCGGCGGGGGAGGGAGATTCGAGGCCCCGCCACCGGTCCGTGCCGGAGGGGCGGGAGGAGAGCATGAGGGTCAGAGGCGGACTTCGGCGACGACCTCGCCGAACTCGGTCTCGCCCACGGGGGTGAAGCCGACGCGGCGGAAGAAGGCCTCGGGCCCGCCTTCACCCGCTTCGTAGATGACGTTGACGTGGTCCATGCCGCGGCGACGCGCCTCATCGAGAAGCTCTTCGACGGCGAACCGGCCGACGCCCCGGCCCTGGTCGTCGGCGTCGACGTTGATGCGCCACAGGACGGAGCGGAAGTGCTCCTGAGGAGCCTCCGGGTCGAAGTTCGCACTCACGAAACCGACCACCTCGTTCTCGTCGAGCACGACCCGCTGCCAGGCGGTGGCGGGGTTGATCACCGCGGCGGCGACCGCGTAGCTCGTCGGGGCGAGGAACTGCTCCTGTCCGGGCTTGAGGGACATGGCATTGACCGCGACGATCGTCGCAGCCGACAGTTCCACCAGTCGAAGCTCGGTCATGGCCCCAGGCTACCGGGCGATCCGCTCAGCACGCACGGCGAGTTTCCGATCGCCGTCATCGGAACAGCAAGATATCTCGACATCGAGATATCTTCGCGCGGTGCGATAGGCTGAGAGCCGATTCCACGACGCTCACCAGGAGACACCAGACGTGCCTGAGTCCACCATCATCTACACCCACACCGACGAGGCTCCGGCGCTGGCGACGGCGTCGTTCCTGCCGATCGTCCAGGCCTATGCCGGACAGGCGGGAGTCGCCCTCGACACGCGCGACATCTCTCTCGCAGGGCGCGTGCTCGCCGCGTTCCCGCAGCGGCTCACCCCCGAGCAGCAGGTGGGCGACGCGCTCGCCGAGCTCGGCGGCCTCGCCACCCTCCCCGAGGCGAACATCATCAAGCTGCCGAACATCTCGGCATCCATCCCTCAGCTGAAGGCGGCCATCGCCGAACTGCAGTCGCAGGGCTACGACATCCCCGACTACCCCGACGACCCGACCACCGTCGAGGAGAAGGACATCCGCGCCCGGTACGACCGGATCAAGGGCTCGGCGGTCAACCCGGTGCTGCGCGAGGGCAACAGCGACCGCCGCGCTCCGCTGTCGGTGAAGAACTACGCGCGCAAGCACCCGCACCGCAACAAGCCCTTCGCCGAAGGCTCGAAGACCCGTGTCGCGACGATGGGTCACGACGACTTCCGCAGCAACGAGAAGTCGTGGGTCGCCGCCCACGACGACGTGCTCACCGTGCGCCACGTCGCCGCCGACGGCACCGAGACGGTGCTGAAGGAGATCAAGGTGCTGCCCCGCGAGATCGTCGATGCGACGTTCCTGTCGGCGTCGGCTCTCGACGCGTTCCTCGCGCACACGCTCGAGACGGCTGCCGCCGACGACGTCCTGTACTCGCTCCACCTCAAGGCGACGATGATGAAGGTCAGCGACCCGATCATCTTCGGCCATGTCGTGAAGGCCTACTTCGCCGACGTGTTCGACCGCTACGGCGACCGCATCGCCGAGGCGGGGCTCACCGCGAACAACGGTCTCGGCGCCATCCTCGCCGGCCTTTCCGGCGTCGAGGGCGGACAGGAGATCGCCGACGCGTTCGCCGCGCGCCTGGCCGACGGGCCCCGCCTGTCGTACGTCAACAGCGACAAGGGCATCACGAACCTCCACGTTCCCTCCGACGTCATCGTCGACGCATCGATGCCGGCGCTCGTGCGCAACGGAGGCAAGCTGTGGGGCGCCGACGGCGGCGAAGACGACACCCTCGCCGTCATCCCCGACTCCTCGTACGCGGGCGTGTACCAGGCCGTGATCGACGACGTCATCGCCAACGGCCCGCTCGACCCCGCCACGATCGGCACCGTGCCGAACGTGGGCCTCATGGCCCAGGCCGCCGAGGAGTACGGCAGCCACGACAAGACCTTCGAGATCGAGAAGGCCGGCGTCGTGCAGATCGTCGACGGCGAAGGGCAGGTCGTCATCGAGCACGATGTGCAGCCCGGCGACATCTGGCGTTCCACCCAGACCAAGTACCTCCCGGTCGTCGACTGGGTGCGTCTGGCCGTCAGCCGCGCCCGCGCGACCGGGGTGCCCGCCGTGTTCTGGCTCGACGTCAACCGCGCCCACGACGCGCAGCTCATCGCCAAGGTGTACCAGGCGCTCGCGACGATGGACACGCACGGCATCGAGATCTCGATCCTGCCGCCCGCCGAGGCCACCCGGTACACGCTGGCGCGCATGCGCCACGGGCTCGACACGATCTCGGTCACCGGCAACGTGCTCCGCGACTACCTCACCGACCTGTTCCCGATCCTCGAGGTCGGCACGAGCGCCAAGATGCTCTCGATCGTCCCGCTCCTCGCGGGCGGCGGCCTCTTCGAGACGGGCGCCGGCGGCTCCGCACCCAAGCACGTGCAGCAGCTCATCGAGGAGGACTACCTGCGCTGGGACTCGCTGGGCGAGTTCTTCGCGCTGGCCGCCTCGCTCGAGCACCTCGCCGACTACACCGGCAACGGCAAGGCGAAGGTGCTCGCCGACACGCTCGACGCCGCCACCGGCACGTTCCTCGAGAACGACAAGTCGCCCGGCCGTGCCCTCGGCACGATCGACAACCGCGGCAGCCACTTCTACCTCGCGCTCTACTGGGCGCAGGAGCTGGCCGGTCAGACGGCCGACCCGGAGCTCGCTGCCGCGTTCGCTCCCGTGGCCGAGGAGCTCGCCGCCAAGGAGGAGCAGATCGTCTCCGAGCTGATCGCCGTGCAGGGAAAGCCCGTCGACATCGGCGGCTACTACCACCCCGACGTCGAGAAGGTCGCCGCAGTCATGCGCCCGTCGACCACGCTCAACGGCATCATCGACGCCCTCTGAGTTCGACCGACGCGAAAGGCGCGGCTCCCGTATCGGGGGCCGCGCCTTTCCTCGTCGGACGGATGCCGGGCGGATGCCGGGCGCGAGCGAGTCCCTATGCTCAGGCGCCGTGCTGGGTCAGACGCTCCCGCAGGAACGCGGTCTGGGCGAGCCACTGGAACGACTGGCCGCCCTCGTGGTCGTTGTGCGCATAGACCTCGATGCTGCGGTCTTGCGCACCGTACTGGTTGAAGGCCGCGAACACCGTCGACGGCGGGCACGTGAGGTCGTGGAGTGCGACAGAGAACAGGGCGGGAGCAGTCGCCCGTCGCGCGAACGTGACGCCGTCGAAGTACGACAGGGTGCGGAACACGCGCTCCTCGGCGCCGCGATGCACCGCCAGGTACGCCACGACCTCTTGGTACGGGTAGGCGTCGGTGAGGCCGACCGCCCGTTCGAAATGACACAGGAAGGGCACGTCGGGCATGACCGCGGTCAGTCCGTCGACCAGTCCCGCCGCGGCGAGGGCGATACCGCCCCCCTGGCTGGTGCCCGTCACGCTCACGCGGGCAGGGTCGACCTGGGGGAGGGAGCGGACGGCGTCGACGGCCAGGACGGCATCCGTGAACACGCGCCGGTAGTAGTAGTCGGCCGGGTCGTCGATGCCTCGGGTCATGAAGCCGGGTCCGGCGGGCCCGGAGCCGTGCGGGTCGGCGGTGGCGCCCCCGGAACCCCAGCCAGAGCCCTGGCCGCGCGTGTCCATGACCAGGTGGGCGTAACCGGCGCTCGCCCAGCCGAGACGGTCCACCGGCAGACCGCGTCCGCCGTTGTACCCGAGGAACTCGACCACCGCGGGCAGGGGGCCCTCGGCCGCGCGCGGCAGCGTCAGCCAGGCCTTCACGGGATCGCCCGCGTAGCCCGAGAAGGTCACGTCGAACACGTCGAGCGTCGTGAACGGCGTCGGGTGCGGCGTCGCGACGACCGGCGACGCCGCCGCTCGCGCGGAGGCGAGGGTGCGGGCCCAGAACTCGTCGAAGTCGGCGGGCTCGGGCACCTCCGGCCGGTACTCGCGTAGCTCGGGAAGGCTCATATCGAAGCGGGGCACGGGAGACACCCTATCCATCCCGCGGTCGGCCTACCGGATCCGCCTGCTCGGTCTTCGGATCCCCGGGCGCCGGCCGGCGGAGCCGTGAGCGGCGGGAACGTTCAGCCGTGGATCCACACGTCTGCGCCGGCGGGTGCCCAGTCGTAGATGCGCTTCGCCTTCGCAGGGGGCATGTTGACGCAGCCTGCGCTCATGCGGTTGCCGAAGTTGTTGTGCCAGTACGCGCCGTGGAAGGCCTGATCGCCGTTGAAGTACATGACCCATGGCACATCGGGCTGTTCGTATGCGGTTCCGGTGTCGCGCGACGTGCCCCGCATCGTCTGCGACGACGTCTTCCAGCCGATCGAGTAGTGCCCCGTGTGGGTTTCGGCGCCGTGGCGGCCGCTGGAGATGAGCCACGTGTCGACGGTTTTTCCGTTCTCCTTGAGGTAGAGGCGCTGCTGGCTGATGTCGACCTCGAGGAGGCGGGCGAGCTCGGTCGTCTTGTGGGGCGTCACGTCGACGGGGAGAGCGAAGGCGGCGTCGCCGGTGGCGAGCTGCGCCGCGAAAGCGTCGCCGAGGCCGGCCGTCTCGCCCAGCACCCGGCCGTCTTGGCCTTCCACGATGGTGCTCAGCACATCGCCGGCGCTGTTGGTGACGACGGTGGCGTCGACGGGCTCCTGATCGATGCTGCCCGCCAGGTCGTCGAGTGCCGACTGGATGCCGTCGGCGTCGGCGGTGACCACGAACTGTCCGGCGTCGTCGGTGCCGACCGTGATCCACGATGCCGCGGTCTCGGCGTCGACGGGCACGGTGCGCTCGTCGCCGACGTAGAAGCCGATCGTGTCGAGCACGCCGTTGAGGCGATCGGCGGCGTCCTCAGCCTCGGCCGTGGTGGTCTGCGGTGTCACGGGCACGAGAACGGGGTCGACGGTGACGTCGCCGCGGCCCTCCGCCAGGGCGTCCTGGATGGCGGCGCGCACGGATTCGACGTCGATGCCCTCGCCCTCCGCGGCGGCTTCCGCGACGTACCGGGAGCCGTCGAAGCTCACGGTGGCGGCTGTCGGCGCGGTGAACAGGTCGGGTGCCGCGGCGGCCATCGCCTCGGTGGCCGCCCCGGCGTCAATGGTGACCTCGGCCTCTGCGCTCTCGCCGAACCACTGCGACACATTCCAGAGGGGGCGGTCGTGGTAGGCCTGACCGGCGAGAGAGGCGGCATCGATGCCGGCGCCCAGGTCGGCACCGGTGAGGGTGGGGCCGTCTTCGCCGAGGCGCACGACGATCGTCGAGACGCGCTGCGCGATCGCGTCGCGCGCGGCCCCCTCGGTGAGGAATCCCACCGGGACGCCGGCGACGGCCGTGCCGGGGGCGATGAGGACGAGCGAGGCTGCCACCGCGCCGACGGTCACGACGGCGGCAGGGATGCCGACGCGCAGACCCCAGCGCTTGCGGCGGACCGGCGGGGGAGCGGGCGCCCACTGGAGGGTCGGCGTCGGATCGTGCGGGGCGATCGGCGAATGTGCGCTCTCCGGCGAGTGGACGTCGGACGACGTGATCTCGGTCATGGCACCCCCACAGCGATTCTGCGCCGCAGCGCACTTCGATGCTACGTGACGCTCCTGACAGGGTGCCGGGCGGCGCCCGGTCGTTGCGGCACCGTGATGTGGCATTCCGCCCCCGAATGTAACGGTTTTGTAAATGGTCCTTCCGAATCGGGATCCGACTCTTGCATTGGAGGGGTTCGTAAGCTCTACTAACAAACATGTCCCGCACCGAGGCGAGCATCACCGCCCCCGAGTCCGCCGCCGCCACCCGCGCATTCGGCGCCGCCCGCACGCTCCGGCACGCCGCCAAGGTGCTGCCCGAGCACGCGCGGGCGCACAACCGCTCCCTCGTGCTCCAGACGCTCTTCCACCACGGCGCCCGCAGCCGCGCCGATCTCGCGCGGGAGACGGGGCTCACCCGCGTCACCATCTCGGATCTCGTCGCGGAGCTCATCGCCGACGGGTATGTCGTGGAGCAGGGCGTCCGCGAGGCCTCGGGCCCGGGAAAGCCCGCGATCCTCGTCGACCTCGATCGAGCCGGCCACCGCATCGTCGGGCTCGACCTGTCGGGCCCGGGTCATCTGCGCGGTGCCGTGCTGACCCTCGACGGTGAGATCGTCGCGCGCCAGGAGGTCTCGGTCCCCGCCGACCGCGCCGACATCCTCGATGCGGTCACCGAGCTCGCGCGTGCACTCGTCGCCGACGCGCACGCTCCCGTACTGGGGGTCGGAGTCGGCACGCCGGGTGTCGTCGATGACCGAGGCGTCGTGCTCACCGCCCCCAACTTCGGGTGGACCGGGATCGATCTGCAGGGCGTGCTCGCCGACGCGCTCGCGCTGCCGGTCCTGGTCGCCAACGACGCGAACGCCGCCGTACTCGCCGAGTACACCTTCGGCGGCGCCCATGACGACGTGATGCTCGTGCGCGTCGGCCTCGGCGTCGGCTCCGGCCTGCTC
>JAEYVZ010000034.1 GCA_023431405.1 Actinomycetes bacterium | reverse complement strand
CGCTTCGCGCGTTGCGCAGACGAGAGCGAGCGACGGGCTTCGGCGACGATGTCGTCGGCGGTGGCGCCGGGCTGGATCTTGGCCCGCTCCTCGGCGACGCTCAGCCAGTAGTCGTCGCACTTGCTGGCGTATGCGAGGGGCACGGTGGGTACCAGCAGCGACGACGCGGCGACCGCGCCGTGCAGGCGCTCCGACAGGAACAGACGGCACGCGGCGATCTCGCGCATCATCTCCTCGGTGTCTCCCGAGAAAGTGACCGTCCGCGCCGGCTCGCTCATCCGCTCGACGAGCTCGCGCGTCACGGGGGCGTCGGCGGCGGTCGCTTCGAAGACGGTGATCGACGCACCCAGCTCACCGGCGAGTCGCACGGCGGCATCCGCCACCCGCGCGACGTCGAACTTGCTGTGTCCGCCGGAGCCGAGGCACACGCCGATGGTCGACAGCGGCGCCACGTCGATGCGACGGTGCAGCGGGTAGAGCAGCGCGGGATCGCCGAGCACCGATGTCTCCTGCCAGTTGAGCGCGCACTCGAGGGCAGTCAGCGGACCGCGCACGCCCATGAGGTTGACGTTCGGCTCGTCCCGCCAGGCCCGCCAATCGTATGGCTGCGTCGACAGAAGAGTGTCGTCACCGCGCTCCGCGGCGCCGGCTCCGGGGATCAGCACCCCGGCCGTGCCGAACATCTTCTGCGCGAGGCGCGCGTGTCGCGCCCACGTGCCGAATCCGATCGTGGTGCCGCCGCCGAGCAGCACGAGACGCTCGGCGCCGGCCGAAGCCACCCGGTCGCGCGCGAATCGCGGCCCCTCTTTGACGAGGTAGCGTCCGAGGGTCAGCGGGGCAGTCTTCGACAGCGGCAGGTCGAGGGCGACCTTCCAGGCGTCGTAGAGCAGTTCGTCGCCGAAGTTGTCATTGCCCTGCCAGCCGAGGTAGATGAGTTCACGTCGCTTCATGTTTTTTCCTTTCGGGTGGCGCTTCCTTCGGGGCGCAAGCGGCCTGGGATGAGGGGGCGGAGGGCGGTCACACGACGGCGTGCGGCCGGGATCGCTGCGACGCCCACGATGTACCCTGCGGCGGATGCGGCGAGGCCCGATATCAGGGCGACGGCGGGTGAGGCGGGGAGCGCGCTGATGGTGGCGAGGGAGGCCAGCGACGCTGAGACGGCGACTCCCCAGCCGGGGAGCATGGGGGTGATGAGATCTCGCATGCGCAGCGCCGTTCCCCGGCGGGCGACGAGGAAGGTCGGCACGGCCGACGAGATGCTCACGGTCGCGAGCGCGATGGCGATGCCGACGGGGCCGTGCGCGGCGCCGATGAGCACCCCGGCGACTGAGGCGACGGCGGTCGCGAGCGTCACCCAGGACTGGGTGCGTGCGCGCCCGGTGGCGACGAACACCCACGAACTGAGGAAGACCAGGGTGGCGCCGATGGCGTTGAGGGCGAGGATGCGGAACAGCCCGACCGACCCGCTCCATTGAGCACCGAAGAGCGTCGTGATGAGCGGCTCGGCGATCACGGCGAGGGTCGCGAACAGCGGAAGGAGGGTCAGCGACATGACCGCTGCAGTCCCGCGGAAGTAGCGGCGGAAGCCGTCGGCGTCGTCTTTCAGGCGGCTCAGGGCGGGCAGCACCACGCGGTGGAGCGGCCCGGTGACTTGGGCGAGAGGGAGCATGACGAGCTGACCGGCCTGCACGTAGAGGCCTGCCTCGGCGGCTGTAGCGGTCGCGGCCAGTACGGAGCGATCGGTGTTCTGGCTCACGAAGCGCGCTCCCTGCGTGACTGCGGAGTGGCCGCCGAAGCGCAGATATTCGCGCACGTCTCGCAGGGACGCCCGGTCGCGCCGTCTCCAGCCGCCGGCGACGAGCACAGCGGCGGTCGTCAGCACGGAGTACGCCGCGGCCTGCCAGACGAGCGCAGCGCCTCCCGCCCCGGTGGCCGCGAGCCACATCGCGAGAGCGCATCCGACGACGGCGGCCGCCAATTCCGATGCGACAAGCGGGAGTGTGCGCATCTCACGCACGAGGAGGGCGCCCGGGATGGCGCCGAATCCTGCCGACGCGATGATCCCGGCGAACAGCACCGCGTAGAGCGCGGTGCCGCCTGTCGCGGCGTACACGAGGGCGCCCGCGATACCGATGAGGGATGCCACGACCCAGCTCACCCGGTGGAGCGCGGCGGCCCGGTCGGAGGTGAGGTCGGGCCGCTGGATGACGGCGTTGACGATGCCCGACGTGCGTAGGAGCTCGGCGAGGGTGGTGAAGATGAGGACCACCGCGGCGATGCCGTACTGCTCGGGACCGAGGATGCGGGCGACGATGACGACGGTCCCGAACTGCACGGCGAATCGGATCCAGGCGCCTGCGGCCGCGACGAGTCCGCCGCGGAGGGAACGGGTGCGCAGCGACTCTTCGGTGCGCTGGGCGACGGTCGCGCTCATCGTCGCCTCCTTTCATCACTAGCTTGCGGCATATCGTATTTCAGAATATCATAATGCTGAAAGGAGGTCCGAATGACGTTTCTCGGCATCGCGTTCATCGCGGCCACCGTTGTCGCGCTGTTCAAGGGGCGACGGGCCTTCTCCTATGTGCTCGCGGCCGCCGCGGCCTTTCCCGTATCCGCCGTCGTGACCGTCGCGGGGACGTCGGTGACCCCCTTCTACGCTTTGTCGGCAGTGGCGGCCGTACTCCTCTTCTTCGATTCGTCGCGCTTCGTCAGCTCTCCCGGTCGGCCGCTGCTCATGGTCTTCGCAGCGTGGTCGCTGCTGGTCACCCTCGTCGCGCCGTTCATCTTCCGCGGAGTGCGGGTGCTCTCGCCGCGCGAGGGCGTGGACAACGCCGTCATGTCGCCGGATCCGCTCGCCTTCAGCGTGTCGTCGATCGCTCAGGCGGGCTACCTGATGCTCGCGCTCTGCGCCGTCATCTACCTCGCCCGCTCCGGCGTCGGCCCTCTCGTGGCCGCGGCGCCGCTCGCACTTGGAACCCTGTTGAGCTCGCTCGCCGCAGCCATGGCCTTCCTCGGCATGCGCTGGCCCTCGGAGATCTTCGACACCTCGGTCAACGTCATGTACTCCGACACCTCGGACGGCTTCGAGTCGCGCCTGCGAGGCGTGTACTCCGAGCCGTCTGAGCTCGCCGGCTTCTCGCTCGCCGCGATGGCCTTCTTCGCGGTCGCCGCGTTCCGGGCGAAGCCCAGATCGCGTCCGGCGGCCGTCGTCCTGGCGGCGCTCGCGGCTCTGAATCTGCAGCTGTCGTCGTCGGGCACCGCGGTCATGGGCGTGGCGATCTTCGCCGCGATCGCCATGGCCACCGGGATCGTCCACATCATCCGCAACGATGGGCGCTCTCTGCCGTACGTGCTGCTCGGCATCCTTCTCGCGGGAGTTCCCGCCGTGCTGTTCCTGGGTCAGATCATCGCCGAGGCCCAGACCGTCGTGAACGGCAAGGTCGGGAGCATCTCGTATGTGTCGCGCACCACCGCCGATCTGTTCTCGCTGGGGATCGTGTGGGAGACGTTCGGCATCGGGGTGGGCCTCGGGGCCAATCGCCCGTCGTCCTTCGGTGCGATGCTGCTCGCCGGGGTGGGCGTGATCGGCACTGTCGCCTTCGTCGGCTTCTTGATCACGGTCGTGTCGCACGCCGCGAAGGTGCGTGCCGCGAGTCCCGCGGTCTGGGGTCTCATCGCGACCCTCACTGCGAAGGCCGTCGCCCTTCCCGACCTGTCGGTACCGGTGCTGTGGGTGCTCATTGCCGCGTGTATGGCGGCTTCCTGGAGTGTGGACGGCGAGTCCTGCGAGAGGGCCGATTTGGCTCAGCATAGCCAGAATGCTAAAATATTAGTATCCCAAAACAGGAGGAGCCATGGACCCGAAGGAATTTCTCCGAGTACTTCTTCGCCGCTGGAAGATGATCGTCTCCATCGTCGTCGGCGCGGTGTTGGTCGGCTACGCGCTCACGATGCTGACCGCCCCGCGCTACGCAGCGACAGCGCAGCTCTTCGTCGCCGTCCAGGGCGATGACTCCGTCGGCGACCTCAATCAGGGGAATGCGTTCGCGCAGGGCCGAGTCGCGTCGTACGTGACGCTGGCGACGAGCCAGCGCATCCTCGACTCGGTCTCCGAAGACACCGGCGTCCCGGTCGAGGTGCTCGCCCGATCCATCACCGCGTCTTCGCCTGCCAAGACCGTGCTCATCGATGTCCGCGCCGACAGCCCCAACGCAGCCCGATCGGCGCTCATCGCGAATGCGACCGCCGACGCGCTGGTCGACCTCGTCGTCGACGTCGAGGCTCCCGAAGACGACGGCCGCCCGATCGTGTCGCTCAAGAAGGTGCAGGATGCCGTCGTGCCCGTGATGCCGTACGAGCCGAGCCTCGTGCGCAACCTCGTCGTCGGGCTTCTGCTCGGTATGGCCGGCGGCGTCGGGGCTGCCCTCCTGATCGAGCGCTTCGACACGCGCCTGCGCGGCCGTCAGGGCATCGAGAGCATCACCGACGCCAGCGTGCTCGGTGCGGTCGCCGCGGAATCGTCGGGAGATGACCTCGTCATCCGCCCCACGCAGGACTACTCGGCTCGCCACGAGGCCTTCCGTCAGCTTCGCACGCACCTGCAGTTCGCCAACGTCGACGGCGGAGTCCGCTCCGTGCTCGTCACCTCGTCGATCCCGGGTGAGGGCAAGAGCACGACGGCTGCGAACCTCGCGACGGTGCTCGCGGAGTCGGGCATGCGCGTGCTCCTCATCGATGCCGATCTCCGCCGTCCCGTCGTCTCGAAGATCCTCGGCGTGGAGGGCTCGGTGGGTCTCACCACCGTGCTGACCAAGCGGATCGAGCTCGAAGAGGCCATCCAGCAGGTCTCGTACGCCCCCAACCTGCACGTTCTCGCGTCGGGCATGCTCCCGCCCAACCCGAGCGAGCTGCTCGCCTCGGAGGTCATGGAGCGCACGCTCAACGACGCCAAGAAGGCCTTCGACATCGTGGTCATCGACAGTCCGCCGCTTGTGAGCGTGTCGGATGCAGGTGCGCTCTCCACCCTGGTCAGCGGCACGCTGCTGGTGGCCAGCGTCGACGGCCGACTCCACCGCGACCAGCTCCAGCAGGCGCTTCAGAACCTCTCGTTCGTCAACGCGAAGCTGTTCGGGCTCGTGCTCAACCGCATCGAGCCGAGCCGCACCAAGACCGGCTACTACGGCTACGCGGCGGCCTCGGTCGAGCCGGAGCCCCGCAAGGGCCGCGCCCGGCGGCAGAAGCGGGAGTCGCGCCGCCGTCGCGAGAGCCGAAAGAGCCGTCGGGCCGCCGCTGAGGCGCCCCGTTACCGCACGACGATGCCGATGGATGCCGCAGCACGTGGCGTTGTTCCGCCGGGTGCCATCACCGAGACCATCGCCGTGCCGGTGGCGCCGGTGACCGTCACTGCGCCGCTCGTCACGTCCGAAACCCAGACCCCCGCCACCCGTCGTGCAAGGAGCGCTACGTGACCTCATTCTCGATCCTCACCGTCTGCACGGGAAACATCTGCCGCTCGCCGCTGGCCGAGCGCGTGCTCCGGTCCCAGCTGGGCGGCGTCCATCCGGGCACGGTCGTCGAGAGCGCAGGAACGCATGCGATGGTCGGTGCCCCGATGCAGGAGACGGCGGCGGCCGAGCTCGCACGCCTCGGGGGAGCGGCCGACGACTTCCGTGCTCGGCAGCTGGCGGTCCGCATGATCGCGGATGCCGACCTCGTGCTCACGATGACCCGAGAGCAGCGCACCTACGTGCTCGAGGAGCACCCGCGGGCGCTGCGGCGCACGTTCACGCTTCGCGAGTTCGCTCTACTGCTGCAGCTGGTCGGCCCCGCCGAGACGCCCCGAGACCTTGCCGACGTCGTGGCCGCCGCGGCGGAGTCCCGGTCTCGCCTCGCGGAGGTACCGGCATCCATGCTCGACATCGCCGACCCGTACGGGCTGCCCGCCGAGCATTACCGGGTCATGGCAGACGATGTCGCGGTGGCGGTCGCCACGATCACCGCCGCGGTCGCCCGTCTGACTGGTCGGTGATCGTCATGGGCGAAGAACGTCTGTTGTCGGCTGTCCTCGCATCGATCGCCGGCCTGTTCACGGGGCTGCTCCTGTTCGTGCCGTTCGTCGCCGTCAGCTATCGCAGGCGCGGCGGCCTGAGTGCCTGGCGCCTCATGGCGTGGGCGGCGTTCCTCGTGTACTTCTTCGCCATCTGGACGTACACGCTCCTCCCGCTGCCCGACCCGGAGACGATCCGCTGCGTCGGGGCGATCACCGATCTGTCGCAGGTCGTCCGCGACGTCCAGACCTCGTTCTCCGGCCCCGGCAATCCCCTGCGCCGTCCCGAACTTCAGCAGCTTCTGCTCAACGTCCTGCTCTTCGTGCCGCTCGGATTCTTCGTGCGCGGCCTGTTGGCGCGCGGGTTCGTGATCACGGTGCTCAGCGGTTTCGGGGTGTCTCTGTTCATCGAGACGACCCAGCTCACAGGCGTGTGGGGGGTGTACCCCTGCGCGTACCGGTTCTTCGATGTGGGAGACCTCCTCACCAACACCGTCGGCGCCTTCCTCGGTGCGGTGTTGGCACTCCTGGTGCCGGCCCGCGTCTGGGGGCTCTCGGCCCGTGCGGGCCGTCGGGTGGGGGAGCCGGTCACCCGCGGCCGTCGCCTGCTCGTGGTCATCTGCGATGTGCTGGCTGCGACAGTGCTCTCCGCCGCGGCCGGCCTCGTGACGCAGCTCGTGCTGCAGTACGTGATCGGCGACAGGCGAGCTGTGCTCGACGGCGGTGTAGCGGGGGCGGTGTCGTCGCTGACCGTCGTCATCGTCTGGTTCGCGGTCACGATGATTTCGGGCCGGTCGCTCGGCGACCACGCGGTCGAGGTGGAGTACCGAGGCGGCGGGCTCCCGCGATGGGTCGCGCGACTCCTCCGCTTCGCGGGCGGAGTGGGCGGCTATCACCTTCTCTTGCTGGTCTTGGGGGACTTCCCCGCCGCGGCGACGGTGTTCGCGATCGTCGCAGTCGCGTCGGTCTTCATGACGCGCAACGGTCGGGGTCTTCCCGGCGTCTTGAGCCGTCAGGATCTTTTCGACGCGCGGGCGCGGATAGACGTCCCTCTAGAGGGCGCGGACGCTGGCGGAATCCCTGCCGATCGGAACCCTCAACCGTGACGGCTCTCGAAATATCAGAATGATGATCCTGTGTACCCTCAGTCGGATGGACGGCGCTCTCGACCCAGGAGCGCGCGTCATCATCTCGAACCGAAGGGAACACACATGCCAAAGGCAAAGCGTCATCTGTATCTCGGGGTAGGAGTCGTCGCCGCCCTCACCTGCGGCCTCGCTCCCGCACCAGCTCTCGCTCTTGCTCCCACACCCGCGGCGGTGGCAGCCAGCACGGTGGTCTCGGGCGCTGAGATGCTGCAGGTCAACGCGCCTCGCCTCGCGCCCGGTCAGAGCGCGACGATCAGGATGAAGGTCACGAACACGTCGGCCAAGAACGGCCGCGGCGGCAGCACCTTCAAGCTCGTAGCCCCGACGGGTACGACGTTCGCGAACGCGAATGCCGACATCTCGATCGTCCGCGCCGGCTACGCGACGACATGGGCGGGGACCCTGTCCAACGGCAATCGCACCCTCGTCTTCACGCGGCCCGCATTCGAACTCAACGCGGGCGACCACGTGCTGATCGACTTCACCATCCGCGCCGACGTCGACAGCACCCTCACCGGGACCGTCGGCGGCGGCTACTTCCAGGTGACCGCGGGTACCTCGCTGCCGATCATGGCGACCGGAATCGGTTACCTGGCCGTCGCGGCCGCTGAAGTGTCGCAGAAGAGCCTTCCGGTGCTGACCCAGGGAGCAACCGGCTCCGCGATCATGACCGTCGCGAACAACGTGGCGCGCGGGTCGACCGCGGGGTCTACCTTCGTCGCCACCGCACCCTCGGGCACCAGCTTCGCCGGCTCAGCCGTGTCGGTGCGCGTCGGAACGGGTCAGACCGCGACGTGGGCGGGCACGCTCTCGGCCGACAAGCGCACGCTCACCCTCGTGCGGAACTCCCTCGAGATCGCCGGTGGTGGCTCCCTCGAGCTTCAGCTGGAGCTGCGCAGCGACCCCGAGAACACCCGTACCGGCCAGGTGAGCAACGGCGAACTCCGCACGACGGCGGGAACCGCCCTGCCGATCGGGCTGTCGCACCCGATCGCCTACACCGCCTCCTACGTGGCCCCGCAGGTGTCGATGTCTCAGACGGTGTCTCCCCGAATCGAGCCGGGAGGCAGTGCGGACATCGCGATCCGCTACACGAACACGGCGACGGTGCAGACCCTGACGGGAACCGTGCTCGAGCTGGTCGCCCCCTCCGGCACGTCGTTCACCAGCAACGCGTTCCGCCTCACTCAGGACACCTATCCGACGGGGTGGAATCTGACGGGCACGCTCTCCGCCGACAAGCGGAAGCTGACGATCAGCCTGCCGCAGCACCAGCTGGCCGCGGGCGGCTGGGGACACCTCGTCGTCTCGCTCACCTCCGCCGCCGACAACACCCGGACGGGGCAGGTCACCGACGGCAAGCTCACGGTCACCGGTGGTCTGGCCCTTCCGGTCGGCGCGAGCACGGCGATCGCGTACGATTCCGCGTACACCGCGCCGAAGATCGAAGCCGTGAAGCTCGCGACTCCGGTGCTGGGAGCGACGATCACCGACACGCGCCGTCCGGTGTTCTCGGGCACCGGCAACCCGGGCGCCGACATCACCGTTCGGGCGGCGTCGGGCGCGGTCGTGGCCACGACGACGGTTGGTTCCGACGGGAAGTGGTCGGTGCCCGCGAACTTCGACCTGGCTGATGGTGCGTATGTCGGCACGGTCTCGCAGGGTGTCGATGGCTCGACGGTGCGTTACGAGTTCACGGTCAAGCTGCCCGAGGTCAAGGTGACGCCTGTCACCCTCGAGTCGCCCGCCCTGGGCGCCGAGATCGAGCCGGGCAAGGCCGTCTTCCGAGGCAAGGGCCACCCGGGTGCACAGATTGCGGTGCGCGGAACGTTCGGCACCCTGTTGGGAACGGCTACGGTCGGTGCGGGCGGCGACTGGTCGGTCGAGTCGACGATCTCGCTGGCGGCAGGAAGCTACTCGGGCACGGTGACCCAGACCTTCGGCAGTAACACGACGACAGCCGCCTTTTCGTTCAATGCGGCCCGTAACACGGCGGTCACGCTGACGAGCCCGGCGATCGGCGCGATCGTCGCGCCCGGCGCGCCGACCTTCATGGGCACCGGCAAGCCCGGTGCGCCCGTGGAGGTGCGCGGACAGTACGGCACGCTCCTCGCGTCGGCGACCGTCGATGCCCGGGGGTACTGGACTGCTGTGTCGACCATCTCGCTCGTGCCCGGAACCTACTCGGGCACAGTGACTCAGAACGCTGACGACAAGGTGACGAAGACGCCGTTCGGCTTCACGATCGCGAAGTAGGCACCGACCTGGGATCACCACCGGTGGCCCCCGCTGTGCTGCGTCGCGCGGGGGTCACCGGGCGATCGGCGACCGAACGCCCGGTTCCCGGTATTCTCACATGCTTATATGTCAGTATGTAGAGCATCAACCAGGAGTGATGGGAGACGTGATGATGAGAGCGACGAACCGAGGCAAGTCGCAGCGCCCTCGACAGGCGACTGCGCGTCGGCGCTTCCGCATCCTGTTCTGGACCGCGGGCATCCTCGTGACGCTCGTCGCCAGCGTCGTGGTGCTCGCACTCTTCCTTGTCAACAGTGTGGTGAGCGCGTTCAACGCGAACGTCAACGTCATGTCGATGAGCGAGACGTTTCCCGATGGCCCGCGGCCTGCGGCATCCGACGACGACTCTATGAACGTCCTGCTGCTCGGCACCGACGCCCGGGGTTCAGCGGCGACGGCGGGCAAAGCCGTCGTAGACGGACAACGGGCCGACACCATCATGGTCGCCCACGTGCCGGCCGACCGGTCAGGTGTGCAGATCATGTCGATCATGCGCGATTCGTGGGTCGACATCCCCGGCCATGGCGACGCCAAGATCAACTCCGCGCTCGCTTGGGGCGGCACGCCGCTCATGGTCCAGACGGTAGAGCAGCTGCTCGACACCCGCATCGACCATGTAGCGATCGTGGGATTCGACGGCTTCGCGGCCATGACCGACGCGATCGGGGGAGTCGACGTCTACTCCGAGAAGGAGTTCACCAACGAGAAGCATCACTTCGTTCAGGGCATCAACCACCTCGACGGCGAGAAGGCCCTCTATTTCGTGCGAGCTCGCTATCCGTTCGCTGACGCCGACTTCACGCGTGTACGCAACCAGCAGGCCTTCATGCGAGCCCTCGCAACGAAGGCGATCAGCGTCCAGACGATGACGAACCCCACTGCGGCCCTCGGTTTCATCGACGCCATCACGCAGCATCTGTCGGTCTCGCCCGGCCTCGATGCCGAGACGATGATGCGGCTCGCGCTCAGCATGCACGCCGTGCGCTCCGACGACGTACTCCTCTTCACGATGCCCACCGCCGGTACTGCGACCCGCGGCGGACAGTCCGTTGTGCTGCTGGATGACTCGTGGATCCCCGACGTCCGGACCGCGTTCGCCGACGACCGGGTCGACCTCCTCGATCGAGAGCTGAGGGCCGCACAGTGAAGCACTCGACCCTGACCCTGCCCGACGGCTGGCTGGCCGACGACCGGCCCGCGATCGCGCTCGTCACCCACAGCGCGCGACTGTCCGGCGCTGAGCTCATGCTCTGCCGCATGGCGCCGCATCTGCAGCGGTTCAAGCCGATCGTCGTGATCGGCGAGAGCGGCCCCCTCGAGACCGAGCTCATCTCGCGCGGGGTGGCCGTGCTTCGGATGCCGCTCCCCGCAGCCGCGATCGCCCACTCCGCAACCCGCACGGCGGGGGTTAATCTCCGACGACTCCCGCGGCAGATCGCCGAGTCGGTGCGATACGCCCGTCGCCTTGCGAAGGGCCTGCGCGAAGTGGGCGCGGAAGTCATCTACACGCACTCGGCCAAAGCCCACCTGTACGGCGGGCTCGCCGGCCGTATCGCCGGTCTCCCTGTGGTGCTCCACTCGCACACCATCGTCAATCGCGGGTCGATGCGCACCGTATCGGTGCTCGCCGCGCGCGCCGGTGCCGCGATCCTCCCGCACGCGGTGATCGCCAACTCGGGCGCCGGTCGCCGGTCGCTCGGGTGGTTCGCGAACCGCCGACCGTCCGCTGTCATCCCGCCTCCCGTCGATGTGCCGGCCTCGATCCGCACGCGGCGAGATCGCACCAAGCTGCGCTTCGTGGTGGCTGGGCGCATCTGTCCCGGCAAGAACCAGGCGCTCGCCATCGAGGCATTCGCGCGGGTCAAGCCTCGGCTCGGGCGCGACAGTGAGCTCGTCATCGTCGGTGCGCCGATGTTCAACGACGACGAGCGCTACGCCGACACCCTCCCGCAGCTCGCGGAAGACCTCGGAGTCGCTGCTGACGTGCGGTTCCTCGGGCATCACTCCGACCCGGCCGAGGTGCTCGCAGCGTCCGACGTGCTCGTGCATGCGGCGACCGAGCAGGAGGGCTTCGGGCAAGTGATCGCTGAGGCCCTTGCCGTCGGCACCCCCGCGATCGTGCCGGCCGACGGCGGTCCGGGCGAGATCGTCGCCGACGGCGTGGATGGGATCCTCTACCAGCGGGGCGACCTCGATTCGCTCACCGCAGCCATCCTTCGACTCGCACACGACCCCATCGCGCGCGCGCAGATGGGCGAGCGAGCTCGGGATGCCGCACAGCGATTCGATCTGGGGGAGCTCGTCGCCCGCACGGACGACTTCTTGTACGAGCAGCGGCGTCGCAGGCGCCGGTCGGGTGATGCCGTGAGCGGCATCCTCGTCGCGAAAGGGTCGGACTCATGACGTACGACGTGAGCGTCGTGATGCCGATCGGCCCGGCAATCGAGCACCTGGGCGAGCAGCTGCGAGCCCTGGCCGCGCAGACGTTCTCGCAGGGGTTCGAGCTGGTGCTCAGCCTGAACGGCGCCGACGAAGGGCGCGTGACGTCGCTCGTCGAGGAGATCACCTGGCCGAGCAGCATCCGGGTCACGATGATCGACGCGTCGGATCGCCGTGGCCCGAGCCACGCCCGCAACGTCGGATGGCGCGCAGCCACGACGGCGGGTGTCCTCTTCTGCGACGCCGACGACATTGTCGATGAGCATTGGGTAGCTCGGATGGGTTCGGCCCTCGATCATGCCCCGCTCGTGGGAGGTGCGCTCGACTACGCCAGACTCAACCCCGCATCGCTCGCGACGTGGGGGCTCGTCAGCACCGACACGCTGGCCGTGAAGTTCGGACACCTTCCGTTCGCGGGCAGCTGCAACCTCGCCGCGCGACGGGAAGTGCTCGAGGCGGTCGACGGGTTCGATGAGGCCCTTTCAGCGAGTGAAGACGTCGACTTCTGCTGGCGCGCCCAGTATGAGGGGTTCCGGCTCGAGATGGCCTCCGACGCCGTCGTCGCGTACCGGCGTCGTGCCGACCTCTCCGCGCTCTACGCTCAGGCCCGCAACGACGCGCGCAACGACCCTGCGCTGCTTGCCCGTCACCGTCCGCACGGGGTGCAGTGGACGGTCGCCGATCTCGCGCGAGAGGCAGCGGGGGTAGCGGTCGCCCTCGCCGGTGCGCTCTTCTCACAGAGGAGCAGAGTGCAGCTCGCGACGCGCGGCGGTCGCTTCCTCGGTCACGTGGGCGCGCTCCCGCGCATGCTCGCGCGTTGATCAGCGGGTCACGCGCCTTCGGGCCCGTCGTGCTGACAGTGATGCCCACGGCGATGCGGCAGCGGATCGGAGTCGCGGCATGAGCTCGTAACGGGCGTCGATCCGCACTGCCTTTCGGGCACCCCGCACTGCACTCCAGGCGCCTGAGGCGGCGTCGCCACTGAACTGTTCTGTTCAACGCAAAACGCTCATTGATGAGTTGCGAAGATGATTCGCCCCCGTCGTGCGCGCACGCGGGTGTGTCCCCATCCACAGACAGATCGGATCCCACACCGTGACTCATGACGATCGGCGCGGGCGGCGGAAGAGGCTCTCCGCCACCCTCGGCGCCGCCCTCATGGCCGGGCTTCTCGCCCTCTCTCCGTCGGCAGCGGCCGTTGCAGCCCCGGCCGCACCCACGATCACCCTCACCTGGAACGCGCTGAGCCCGCAGGCGCAGAAGTCGGGCGAGCAGTTCTCCTATCTCGCTTCACTGTCGTGCCAGTCGCTCTCAGGGCAGGCGTGTTCCGACGTCATCCTTGAGATGCCCTACGCGGCCGCCTCCGAGCTGCATCCAGCCGTGACGCCGCTCGCCGAATGGAAGAAGTCGGTCTCGGCCGCGGTCAACGGCGTGTCGGTCGAGAAGCTCTCCTTCTCCGACACCGGCCAGGCGATCGTCGTCGATCTGGGGACCTTGCACCCGGGAGCGCAGGCCAACGTGACGCTGCGCGTCGTGCCGCCCGCGCGCACCACCGCGGGAGGCACCACCTGGACCACCGGCCTCGAGGTGCGTAGCGCCAACGCGTCCGCCGTCCGCGCCGCCGCCGTCGAGATGACCGCCGAAGCCGAATTCCGCCCGTCGATGCGCAAGGCGCTCGTCGACCTCGCACCGAGGAGCCGGGTGCTGCACGGCACGACTGTGGCGTACACCATCACGCTCGGCGACGTCACCGGCGGTGCCGTGGGCGGCGTCGGCCTGAGTCCGACGGACTCGGCCGTCGTGACCGATGTGCTCCCCGACGAGCTCTCCTTCGAGTCGTGCAGCGACTCGTGCTCGGTCGAAGGTCAGAAAGTCACGTGGGAACTCGATCAGTCGATCGCTCCCACCACGGTCACCGTGAGGGCATCGGTTCGTGCCGACGCGGCGGTCGACAGCATCTTCCGCAACACGGCGACGGCTGAGGTCGTCTCACTCGTCGGAGAGGAGGCTTCCATTGCCTCCAACGCGGTGGAGGCCGTCGTCACCGACGCGCCCAAACCTCATGACGTCTTCCGCAAGGAAGCCGTCGGCAACCTCGGCGACACGACGCCCGCGCCTCTCGGGCACATCACCGCGAAGCGGCCCTCCGCGTACCTGCTCAAGGTCATCGGGCAGCCGGTGGACATCGAGTACGGCATCAGAGACTCCCTGCCGTGCACCGAGAAGGGCGGCTCATGGGTGTCGCTGCCGAGCGCGACCGACGAGCTCTGCGCCGATCCCGCGTACGTCGTGTCTTCGATCACCGCGCAGGCACAGGGCGGAGCTGTGAGCTTCCCCCGCTCCGCGACGCTGTTCTACTCCGACGGCACCTCCGACGAGTTCGTCGCCTCGCGCGACGGCGACATCTTCCAGGTTCCTGCAGACAAGCTCCTCAGTCGTGTCGAGGCGCGGGGCACGCTTGCCGCGCGAGCGGGGACGCTCGTTTACACGCTGACGGGCAAGCCCGCCGCCTTCGCGGCTGACGACAGCTTCAGGAATATCGCCGGGTTCACCCTTTACGGACCTGACGGGGGAGAACCGTTCAACGCGCAGGCGGAGCTCGACACCCACCGCGCTGTCGGCGCATCGATCGGCTGGCAGCAGTTGCCGCCGTCGTCGCCCGACCTCACGTTCCGTCGGATGGCCGACCTCGACCCGGCCGACGAAGGACTCGGGTTCAACTGGTCGTACGTGGGCTGGTGGCCGCAGTTCTTCTCGACGCCCGAGGCCCGGATCGACTCGGGTGCCGCCGCCGTCGTGCTTCCGAAGGGCTTCAAGATCGCTGACCGCAACACGAGCAAGCTCGGAATCACCGAAGATTGGCGCGGTACCGGACAGACGCGTTACGTCTTGTCGGGGAAGGACGGGAACGTCACCGGTGCGGGGGGTCCCGCGTTCAACATCGTGATCGACAACGACGACCCTGCGAATCCCGGGCTCCACACGTACGACATGTTCGTCGGCTTCCGTGACATGACGTTCGATGAGTGCCTTCTCATGAACGGCAAGCCGGTCGGTGATTCCAACTCGCTCGTCGTTGACACCTCGGGCATCATCGGGTCGACCGAGGGTGTCGAAACGACACTGTGTCACGTGCAGGGCACCCTTCTGGTGCTCGGCGACGACCCGGGAATCGCGCTGAACAAGTCGGTCCGGTCCGCACTCTCGCCCCAGTGGTCCAACGCACCGGAAACGGTCGTCGAGATCGGCGACGACGGCGTTGCGGAGTTCCTGCTCGCGTGGTCGAACCCTGGTTCGACTCCCGTCGACGACGCAGTGATCTACGACGTGTTCCCGCGTGCGGGGGGTGACGTGACGGTGACCGGCGCTCCTCGCGACTCGACGCTCCCGCTCTCGCTCGCCCGCGCTCCCGAAGTATCGGAGGGCTGGGTCGTGGAGTACTCCATGTCGGCTGACCCGTGCCGACCGGAGATCCGAGCGCGCGAAGACGAAGCAGGGTGCGACGACGACTGGACTCGCGACCTCGCCGACGTGACGGCCGCGACGGCGATCCGATTCGTGAAGAGTCAACCCGCCGACATCGGCGACACCCTGCTGGTGACGCTCTCCTTCACCGCACCGGAGGCGTACTCCACGACGGCGTACAACACGGCCGCGTCGGCGGTGAAGCTCGTGACGAAGGGGCATGGTCTGGTTCCCCTCGCGCCACTCGAGACACCGCGCGTCGGCGCGGCGCGCGCCACCGCGCCGGTGGAGCCCGACCCAGAACCGACGGAGCCGGCACCCGAGCCGGAACCGACGGAGCCGGCACCCGATCCGGAGCCGAGAGAGCAGGATCCCGCGCCCCAGCCCGAGGAGAAGCCTCAGGAACGGACGCCTGACTCGGAGCCCTCGCCTCAGCCCGAGCCGCGTGAGAAGGGGAACGCCGACGGCGGGTCCTCGGAGCTGGCGCGCACGGGAGGCGCCGGAGTCGAGCCGCTCGTGGGGATCGGGTTGCTGCTCGTCGTCGGTGGGGCAGCGGTCACGCTGTTCCGGAGGCTGAAGCTGCGAGGCTGACGCGTCCATGTGTGACGGACGGGGCCC
>JAEYVZ010000026.1 GCA_023431405.1 Actinomycetes bacterium | reverse complement strand
GAGCAGGCCGTCGACGAGGTGTCGCTGGCCGACGCGCGCCCACTCGTCGGCGTCTCCCGCGGTGAGCCGGCCCAGCGCGAGCGCGATCGCCCCCTGCTCGAGCACGGCGGCGCGTCCGGCGGGGTGGGCGGGACCGGGCAGCGCGATGAGGTAGCCCCAGCGCACGCCCCGCGCCTCGACGGGCACGATGAGCCACGGCCCCGCGTGGTCGCGAACCCCCTCCCGCGCGCCGCTGCGCGGTGCGTCGCGTCGGGAGCCGGGCACGTCGGCGGCCAGGTCGCGGTGAGCGAGCCGTGATCGCACCTCCCAGCGCGCGAGGAGCTCCTCCTCCCGCGCAGGGGGCACCTCGGCCACGATCACGTCGTGCGCGAGCGACTCGAGCACCACGGGGGCGGCGAGAGTCTGCGAGAGCTGATGGACGATGTAGTCGGCGGGCGACCCGCGGAGGGCGAGCGCCGTGAACCGCGCACGCACCTCGTCGCGGGCGCGCAGCGCGGCGCTCTGGTCGGCGATGATGCGGCGGTGCACCGCTTCGGTCACGGTGACGAACTTCACTTCGCGGCGAAGGGCGACCACGGCGAGGCCGCGCGCCCGGGCGCTCTCGACGACGACAGCCGGAACGTAGCGGTAGTGGGCTCCCAGTTCGATGAACAGTGCCGACAGCCCGGCGGCCACGAGGGCGTCCACGAACGCGGCGAGCTCTTCGGGATCGTCGGGCCACGACGATCCCGTCGACAGCAGCAGCTCGCCGCCGTCGAGGAGCCGAGCCACCCCGGCACTGTCGGAGACGTGCACCCACCGCACCGGCGCGTCGAGGGCCGCGTCACCCACGAGCACCTGCGGCATCCCCGCCGCGACGGCCTCGAGAGCGAGCACCTCGCGCACGGTGGGCAGACTGGAAAGCGCTCCCGGACGATCCGTCTGGATCGCGGATTCTTCGCGACGGTCAGGCACCGATACGACCCTCCATGCTCTGCAACACTGGGACGAGCTCCAGCCTAGGGGACTCGGTCGTTCTGTCCGACTGCGGTTCCATCACAATCCCTCCCCCACGTCGACAAGGACAACTCATGGCGCTTATCCGTCACCACATCGCCGGCACCGAGACCGGCTCCGCCGAGCGCACCGGAATCGTCTACGACCCGGCGACCGGCGCCGCGCAGCACGAGGTCGCGTTCGCCTCGACGGCCGAGACCGACGCGGCGATCGCCGCCGCCGCCGCGGCCCTCCCCGCATGGCGTGCGACGAGCCTCATCAAGCGCGCCGACGTGTTCTTCCGTCTCCGCCACCTCCTGGTGGAGCGCGCCGACGAACTGGCCGCCATCATCACGAGCGAGCACGGCAAGGTGCTCTCCGACGCGAAGGGCGAGATCAGCCGCGGCATCGAGAACGTCGAGTTCGCCGCCGGTCTCGTGCACCTCCTCAAGGGCGAGCACGCCGAGCAGGTCTCGCGCGGCGTCGACGTGCACTCGGTGAAGCAGCCGGTGGGCGTCGTCGGCTGCATCACGCCGTTCAACTTCCCCGTCATGGTGCCGCTGTGGATGACCGCCTCGGCCATCGCGTGCGGCAACACGGTCGTCCTCAAGCCCAGCGAGAAGGACCCCTCTGCAGCCCTCTTCCTCGCACGCCTCTACGAGGAGGCGGGCCTTCCCGCCGGTGTGCTCAACGTCGTGCAGGGCGACAAGGTCGCCGTCGACGCGATCCTCGACTCGCCCGAGGTGCGTGCCGTGAGCTTCGTCGGCTCGACCCCGATCGCCAAGTCGATCTACGAGCGGGCCGCGGCCGCCGGCAAGCGCGTGCAGGCCCTCGGCGGCGCCAAGAACCACATGGTCGTCATGCCCGACGCCGACCTGAACGCCGCCGCCGACGCCGCCGTGTCGGCCGCCTACGGCTCGGCCGGCGAGCGCTGCATGGCCGTGTCGGTGCTGGTCGCCGTGGGCGACGACGTCGCCGACGCCCTCGTGTCGAAGGTCAGCGAGCGCGTCGCGACGCTCAAGATCGGTCCCGGCACCGACGCGTCCAGCGAGATGGGCCCGCTCATCACGCGCGAGCACCGCGACAAGGTCGCCTCCTACGTCGCCGGCGCGAACGCCGAAGGCGCCACGGTCGTCGTCGACGGCACCACTCAGCAGTTCGAGGGCGACGGCTTCTTCCTCGGCATCTCGCTCGTCGACAACGTGCGCCCCGGCATGAAGGTCTACGACGAGGAGATCTTCGGCCCCGTGCTCGCCGTCGTGCGCGTCTCGTCGTACGAGGAGGCCGTCGCGCTCATCAACGACAGCCCCTTCGCCAACGGCACGGCGGTCTTCACCCGCGACGGCGGCACGGCACGGCAGTTCGAGTTCGACATCGAGGTCGGCATGGTCGGCGTGAACGTGCCGATCCCGGTGCCGGTCGGGGCGTTCTCGTTCGGCGGATGGCGCAACTCGCTGTTCGGCGACTCGCACATCTACGGCCCCGAGTCGATCCACTTCTACACCCGCAGCAAGGTCGTGACCACGCGCTGGCCCGACCCGAGCGAGAGCCAGATCAGCCTCGGATTCCCGAGCAACCACTGAGCAGTTTCGAGACCGACGGAGCAACCATGACCCTGTCAGAGACCCTCGCCCCGGCCGCAGACCCCGCCGCCGACGCCCGCATCCGCGCCGATGACCGCGCCCACGTGTTCCACTCGTGGAGCGCGCAGGCCCTCATCGACCCGCTGCCGGTCGCCGGCGGCCAGGGAGCCACCTTCTGGGACCACCAGGGCAACAGCTACCTCGACTTCTCGTCGCAGCTGGTGAACCTGAACCTGGGTCATCAGCATCCCGACCTCGTCGAGGCCATCCAGCGTCAGGCGGGGCGGCTGGCGACCATCCAGCCGTCGATGGCCAACGACGTGCGCGGCGAGCTCGCCCGTCGCGTCGCCGAGGTCGCGCCCGATGGCATGGAGAAGGTGTTCTTCACCAACGGCGGCGCGGATGCCAACGAGAACGCCGTGCGCATGGCGCGCCTGGTCACCGGCAAGCGCAAGGTCCTCGCGATGTACCGCAGCTACCACGGGAACACCTCGACGGCCATCACTCTCACGGGCGACCCGCGTCGCTGGCCGAACGAGCCGGCCGACGCCTCCGTCGTGCACTTCTTCGGGCCCTACGCGTACCGGTCGCCGTTCCACTCCGACTCCCCCGAGCAGGAAACCGAACGGGCGCTCGCGCACCTCGAGCAGACGATCATCCTCGAAGGCGCCTCGACGATCGGCGCGATCATCATCGAATCGGTCGTCGGCACCAACGGTGTCCTCGTCCCGCCGCCGGGGTACCTCCCAGGCGTGCGCGCACTGTGCGACAAGTACGGCATCGTCTACATCGCCGACGAGGTCATGGTCGGATTCGGCCGCATCGGCGAATGGTTCGGGTTCCAGGCCTTCGACGTGGTGCCCGACCTCATCACCTTCGCGAAGGGCGTGAACTCGGGGTACGTGCCGCTGGGCGGCGTCGTCATCTCCGACCGCATCGCGGCCCACTTCGACACGGTCTCGTTCCCCGGGGGCCTCACCTACTCGGGCCACCCTCTGGCCTGTGCACCGGGAGTCGCCACGTTCGAGGTCTTCGAGCGCGACGGCATCCTCGAGCGGGTGCGCGATCTGGGTGAGCGTGTGGTCGCACCTCGCCTGGCCGCCTTCGCCGAGAAGCACCCGTCGGTGGGCGACGTGCGCGGACGGGGGCTGTTCTGGGCGATCGAGCTCGTCGTCGACAAGGCGACGCGCGAGCCGCTCGTTCCCTTCAACGCCGCCGGCGCCGACGCCGCCCCGATGGCAGCCGTCGCGGCGGCGTGCAAGCGCGCAGGGCTCTGGCCGTTCACGCACTTCAACCGCGTGCACGTGGCGCCCCCGCTCGTGATCTCCGAAGACGACCTCGTACGCGGACTCGACATCATCGACGCCGCCCTCGACGTCGCCGACGAGGCCGCCGCAGACGCGCTCTCCGCCCGAGGCTGAACGGCATCCGGATGACCCGCAACGGCGACGTCTCGTTCTGGTGGTCGCAGCAGGGGCAGCCGGATGCCAGGACGGCGCTCGGCGGCGACCTGCAGGCCGATGTCGCGATCGTCGGCGCGGGGTACACCGGCCTGTGGACCGCCTACTACCTGAAGACACTGCAGCCCGACCTTCGGGTGGCGGTGCTCGAGCAGCGGTTCGCGGGATTCGGCGCGTCGGGACGCAACGGCGGGTGGCTCACGAACTCGGTCACCGGCGGGCGTGCCCGCTACGGCCGTGACGGCGGCGCACGCCAGCAGCGGGCGATGAACGAGACCGTCGACGAGGTCATCCGGGTCGCCGCCGCCGAGGGCATCGACGCCGACATCCGCAAGGGCGGCGAGCTGGAGGTGGCGCGCACCCCCGCCCAGCTGGCCCGGCTGCGCGAGGCGCACAGGGCCGAGCAGCAGTGGCCGCACACCGACACGGAACTGTGGGATGCCGCCGAAACCGCGTCGCACGTGCGCATCGCCGGCGCGGTGGGCGGGTTGTGGCATCCGCACTGCGCCCGCATCCATCCGGTCAAGCTCGTGCGCGGGCTCGCCGCCGCAGTGGAGCGTCTGGGCGTCACGATCTACGAGAACACCGCCGTCACGGCGATCGAGCCCGGCCGTGCCGTCACCGAGAACGGCGTGGTGCGTGCTGAGCACGTCATCCGCGCGACCGAGGGCTTCACTGCGGGCCTGCGTGCGGAGCACCGCACGTGGCTGCCGATGAACTCGTCGATGATCGTCACCGCGCCGCTGCCGGCCGACTTCTGGAGCGAGGTGGGCTGGGACGGCGCCGCGACCGTCGGCGACGCCGCTCATGTGTACATGTACGCGCAGCGCACCGCCGACGACCGGATCGCCTTCGGCGGACGCGGGGTGCCGTACCGGTACGCCTCACGCGTCGACACCGACGGCCGCACGCAGGAGGGCACGGTGCGCTCGCTCACCGCGCTGCTGCGGGCGTTCTTCCCGGGTGCCGCACGCGTTCCCGTCGAGCACGCCTGGGCGGGCGTGCTCGGTGTTCCCCGCGATTGGTCGGCGACCGTCGGGGTCGACCCGGCGACGGGCCTCGGCTGGGCGGGCGGGTACGTCGGGACGGGCGTCGCGACGACGAACCTGGCCGGACGCACCCTCGCCGACCTCGTGCTCCGACGCGACACCGACCTCGTGCACCTTCCCTGGGTGGGACACCGTGCGAAGCGCTGGGAGGTCGAGCCGCTGCGCTGGGTGGCGGTGCGCGGGCTCTACGCCGCCTACCACCTCGCCGACCGGCACGAGGCGCTCGGCGGCGCACGCACCTCGCCGATCGCGCGCATCGCCGACGCGGTCTCCGGGCGCTGACACTCGGCGGACGACCGCCGGGCCGAGGTCAGGCCGTGTGCACGACCTTCCCGCCCACGACCGTGCGCACGACCCGCGCCGTCAGCAGGGCCTCGGGGTCGTCGCCGAACACGTCGCGGTCGAGCACGATGAAGTCGGCGGCGAGGCCCGGCGCGAGCCGGCCGTACGCGTCGTCCGCACGGCAGGCCCACGCGGCATCCCGTGTCGCGTGCACGATCGCCTGCGTGAGCGGCAGTGCGTAGCCGGGCACGTTGGGCGGCAGCGTGGGGTCGAGCGCCGAACGCCGCGTCGCGGCGATGAACATGTTGGGAAGCGGCGCCTCGGGCGACGTGGGCGAGTCGGTGCCGAACGCGAGCGTGGCCCCGGCATCCGTCATCTCGGGCCACGGGAACCCCCGCTCGACGCGCGAATCGCCGAGCTGCGCGCGCCAGTTGGCCTGGATCGCCGGATCGGAGTGCACCGGCTGCATGGATGCCGTGATGCCGAGGGCGGCGAGCCGCGCGATCTCCTGCGGCGTGACCACTTCGAGGTGCTCGATGCGGTGTCTGCGCTCACGGGGGCCGTTCGCGGCCACGGCGGCCTCGACGGCCGCGATGGCGATGCGGATCGCCTCGTCGCCGATGGCGTGCATCGCCACCTGAAGACCGGCGACGTCGGCGGCGATGACGACGGGGGCGAGCTCGTCGAGCGACCAGATGGGGTCGGCGCTCGATCCGTCGGCGTAGGGGTGGCCGAGGGCGGCGGTGCAGCCGTCGACGGTGCCGTCGATCATCACCTTGATCCCCACGACACGCAGCCAGGGCGACGCCACCTCGGCAGCGAGGCCGACCGCGCGCGCCACCTGATCGAGGTCGCCCCGACGGTCGCCGGTCGGCTGGATGCGCCAGTGCGCGGCGATGCGGGCGGTGAGCTCTCCCGCGCGCTCGGCGCGCTGCATGGCAGCAAGGGAGGCGTCGTCCAGCCCCATGTCGGTCGTGGCGGTCACGCCCAGCGAGCGGTACGACGCGAGGGCCGCGCGCAGCGCCTCGTCGCGGTCGGCATCGGTCGTGAGGGCTTCCAGCACGGGCTGCACGAGCCGGTGCATCGCGGTCTCGTCGACGTAGCCGGTCGCGTGGCCGTCGCCGTCGCGGTGCACGGTGCCGCCGGCAGGGGAGGCGGTGGCATCGTCGATGCCGACCTCGGCGAGGGCGGCGGAGTTGAGCCAGATCGAGTGGAAGTCGAACGCGTCGGCGTAGACGGGACGGTCGGCGACCACCTCGTCGAGCATCGCGCGGTGGGGCACGCCGCCGGGCACCATGAAGTGCGCCCAGCCGTGGGCACGGATGCGGGGGGCATCGGGATTCGCCTGCGCCCACGCGGCGATGCGGCCCTGCACCTCGGCGAGGTCGGCCGCGCCCCACAGCGACACGTAGCGCGCCGCCTCACCCGTGCCGACGACGTGCGCATGACCGTCGACGAATCCGGGGAGCACGGTCGCGCCGGCGAGGTCGATCGTCTCGGCATCCGGGCCCGCGATGCGCGTGGCCGTGTCGTCGTCGCCGACGTACGCGAGACGCCCGTCAGTGACGACGATCGCTTCGGCGAAGCGCCGCGCGTCGGAGGTGAACACGCGTCCGCCCCGGTAGAGCTGCGTGCCCGCCCCGGTCATCGCACCGCTCCCTTCGGGCCGCGCGGCGCATCGCCGAGCGGGGTGGCCTGCAAGGCGAGGTAGACGATGACCGCGACGAGCGCACCGGCCGGCACCGACAGGTCGACGTACCCCCACGCCTCGGCGAGCGGGCCGGTCCACACGGTGGTCGACAGGCAGAGGGCAGCGGCGACACCGCCGAGGACGACGGCGAGCACCCCCGGAAGACTCCAGCCGGCGCTGTACCAGAAGCGGCTCGAGCGGGTGACGTCGGCGAGCTCGACACCTTCATAGCGGCCGCGGCGGCGGAGCACGTCGGTGACGAAGACGGCCATCGTGGGGGCGGCGACGATCACGAGGAACTGGAGGATGAGGTTGACGGCCTCCAGCAGGCTCGACGAGATCACGAGGTACACCGTGAGCGCCGCGCCCACGACGCCGACGACGACCGCCGCCGGCACGCGGCGCAGCGGCACGCCGATCGCCTGCAGCGCCATGCTGGAGGTGTAGGTGGTCATGCCGTTGAGCGCGATCGCGTTGACGATCACGCCGAGCACGAGGATGGGCGCCAGCCAGTCGGGCAGGAGCGACAGCAGTGCCGATTCGATGCCGAGATCGAGGCTCGCCACGGCCGTCGGCAGCAGCACGCCGACGATCGTGAAGAACGCGGCGGGGATCGCACCGCCGAGGGCGGTGGCGGCGACGATGTGCGACGGCTTGGTGGTGCGCGGCAGGTAGCGGGCGAAGTCGGGGCTGTTGATGTACGACAGCGGCGCCGAGGCGAGGATCGTGAAGCCGATGGTCACCGCCGACCACAGGGCGACGCCGTCCAGCGTCTGCGCGGGGCGGTAGGCCCAGTCGATCTGCGGCGCGACGATGGCGGTCACGAGCAGGAAGATCGCGAGCAGCAGGAGCGCGACGTACGGGTAGACGCGGAGGATGAGGCCATGCCCGTAGACGGCGACGACGACGGTGACCGCGGCGACCACGAGGGCGACGACGACCGGGGTCACGGTCGCGTCGCCGATGCCGAGGGCGACGAACAGGTCGGCGCCGACGAAGGCTGCTCCGAGCCAGGTGAGGGACAGATAGACGGAGCCGATGAGCCAGCCGGTCAGGGCGACGACGAGCTTGTTCCCGCGGATGCCGTACAGCGCTCGCGTGATGACGGAGCCAGAGGTCCCCGCGGCCGGACCGCTGACGGCGATGATGCCGGGGAGCAGCCACAGGAGGGAGGCGGTGAGCACGAGGGCGATCGACTGCCACAGCTCGAGCCCGAGCAGGGTGAGGCTCGCCCCCACGGTGAGGTTGAGGACGCTGACGTTGGGGGCGGCCCAGACGGCGAACAGGTCGCGTGCCCGGCCGTGGCGCTCCGCGTCGGAGATGAGCTCGATGCCGCGGGTCTCCACGTGGGCGGCGTCGAGCGGGACGGGATGGTCTGCGCCGAGAACGGAGGCGGGCGCGGGGAGCTTCTCTGCGTGCTCGGGGATCGATGAGGTCATGTCATCCTCTGCGACGTGCCGGGTTCGGGGTTCTCGGGCGGATGACGCTATTGAGCACGCGACCAACAGCCCTGTTGGTCACTCATCCAATAGCATGTCGGACTATGGCGTCAAGCGCGGATTCGCGAAGAGTGCGGAAGAAGCCTGAGGAGCGGCGCGCGGAGATCGTCGCGGCGGCCGCCGCCATCGCGATCGACGAAGGCCTCGAGCGGATCACCCTTCGCGCCGTCGCGGAGCGCCTGGGCGTGCGCCCGGGTCTCATCACCCACTACTTCCCCGCCGCCGAAGACCTCGTCGTCGAGGCGTTCGTCCACGCGGCCGACGAGGAGCGCGAGCAGCTCCTCCGGCACCCCGGCGGGCCCACCGAGAAGATGCGGCATTTCGTGGCGCACACCGACGGCGCCAGCGGCATCCCCCTCGGGCGCCTCTGGTTGAACGCGCGCCACCTCACCCGCTTCGTCGGGGGTCTCGCCGACGCCCTCGACGAACAGGAGCGACTCGACCGCGACGATCTCATCGCGCTCGTCGCCGAAGGTGTCCGCAGCGGCGAGTTCGGCGACGTCGATCCGGCTGCGGCGGCCGTGCGCATCTGGCTCGCGGTCGACGGCAAGGGCTCCTACGCGAACAGCCGCGACATGTACCAGAGCGACGCTGCCGACCACTTCGTGTCGGACTGCGCGGAGTGGGCGCTCGGCCTTCCCGCCGGCGCGCTGCGGGAAGCCTGACGCGCGCTCGGCGGGAACGTCACGCGCGCTCGGCGGGGCGTCCGTTCAGCCGCGCAGCGCGCTGTCGTCGATGCCCAGGAGCCCGGCGACCGCCCGTTCCGTGAGGGTGCGGCGAGCGGGCTCCACATTCCACCGCACGAGGGAGTGGGCGTTCAGCCCGTCGATGAGGGCGAGCAGGTACCAGGCGACGGCATGCGGGTCGTCGCGGGCGAACTCGCCGGCATCCATCCCCCGCCCGATCTCGGATGCCAGGGCCTCCTGCCAGGCGTCCATCTCGGCGCGCACGCGTGCGGCGAGCGCGTCGTTGCGGGCTCCCATGCCCCATGCCTGCACCCAGACGAGGGTGATGTCGCCGCGCGAGCCGTCGAGGAGGGTGCGCAGGAGCACGGCGAGTCGGCGCGTGGCCTGCTCCTCGCGGTGCATGAGCGCGACGACGTCGGCGAGCTCCTGGGAGACGAGGTCGCCGAACGTCGCCGCGACGAGTTCGTCCATGCTCGGCTCGTAGTGGGCGACGAGGCCGGAGGCCACTCCCATGCGCCCGGCGACGGCGCGGAGCGTCAGGGCGTCGAGGCCGTCGGCGAGCGCGATCTCCCGCGCGGTGGCGGTGATCTCCGCGCGCCGCTCGGCAGGAGTCTTCCGCACGCGGGCACTGGTTGACTTCGCACTCATGGGCTCGGTACGCTCCTCCTGTTGATCGTTTGATCAATACGATAGACCATGAACGAGGAGACCGCGATGGCCTGGCGCATGCCCGCCGAGACGGCGCAGCACGACCGCATCTGGATGACGTTTCCCGCCGAGGGCGAGACGCTCGGCGACACCGACGCCCTCCGCGACGAGGGCTACGCCGCCTGGACGGCGGTCGCCGAGGCCGTGGCCCGTTTCGAGCCGCTCACGATGGTCGTCGACCCGCGCGAACAGGCCCGGGCCCGCCGCATGCTCCCCGGAGAGGTCGAGCTCCTCGAAGCGCCGGTCGACGAGTTCTGGATGCGCGACTCCGGCCCGACATTCGTCGTCGACGACGAGACCGGCGCCCTCGGTGCGGTCGACTGGATCTTCAACGGATGGGGCGCGCCGTCGTGGGCGCAGTGGCGCAAGTCGGCCGAGCACGGCCGCATCGTCGCCGAAGCCGCCGGCGCGACGCTCGTGAGCTCGCTGCTCGTGAACGAAGGCGGCGGCATCCACGTCGACGGGGAGGGCACCGTGCTCCTCACCGAGACGGTGCAGCTCGACCCGCGGCGGAACCCCCTCGCCGACAAGGCGCGCGTCGAAGCCGAGATGGCCCGCACCCTCGGAGCGACCACGGCCGTGTGGCTCCCCCGCGGCCTCACCCGCGACTACGACGACTTCGGCACCAACGGTCACGTCGACATCGTCGCCGCCATCCCCTCGCCCGGACGTCTGCTGCTGCACGACCAGCGCGATCCCTCCCACCCCGACCACGAGGTGTCGGCGGAGCTGCGCGCGATGCTCGCTGAGCAGACGGATGCCGCGGGCCGCCGCTTCGAGATCATCGACCTCCCCGCACCGGCGACCCTGCGCGATCACGAAGGGTGGGTCGACTGGAGCTACGTCAACCACCTCGTCGTCGACGGCGGCGTCATCGCGTGCGGCTTCGGCGAGCCGGAGGCCGACGCCCGCGCCGCCGCGATCCTCGCGGGCGTCTACCCGGGCCGCGAGGTCGTGACCGTCGACGCGCGCCCCATCTTCGCCCGCGGCGGCGGCATCCACTGCATCACCCAGCAGCAGCCGCGCCCGGTCGTGGCCACCTCGGAAGGATCAGCACGATGAGCGCCGTCGATGTGGTCGAAGCATCGATCGCAGACCTGCGCGAGGCCCTCGAGAGCGGCCGCACGACCGCCCTCGCCCTCGTCGACGCGTACCTCGCCCGCATCGACGCGTTCGACGCGCCGGGCACCGCGACCGCCCTCAACGCCGTCGTCGTGCGCAACCCCGAGGCGCGGGCCGAAGCCGCCGCGAGCGATGCCCGCCGCGCCGCCGGCGACACGCTCGGGCCGCTCGACGGCATCCCGTACACCGCGAAAGACAGCTATCTCGTGCGCGGTCTCACCGCCGCTGCCGGCTCGCCCGCCTTCGCCGACCTCGTGGCGCAGCACGACGCGTTCACGATCGAGCGCCTGCGCGCGGGCGGGGCGATCTGCCTCGGCCTCACCAACATGCCCCCGATGGCCAACGGCGGCATGCAGCGGGGGGTGTACGGACGAGCGGAGAGCCCGTACAACGCCGATTGGCTCACCGCACCCTTCGCGTCCGGCTCGTCGAACGGCTCAGGCACAGCGACAGCGGCGAGCTTCGCCGCCTTCGGCCTGGGCGAGGAGACCTGGTCGAGCGGGAGGGGCCCCGCCTCGAACAACGGACTGTGCGCCTACACCCCCTCGCGCGGCGTCATCTCGGTGCGCGGCAACTGGCCCCTCGTCCCCACGATGGACGTCGTCGTGCCCCACACCCGCACGATGGCCGACCTCCTCGCCGTGCTCGACGTCATCGTCGCCGACGACCCGAACCCCCGCGGCGACTTCTGGCGCGCCCAGCCCTGGATCGACCTGCCCGCCGCCTCGGCCGTGCGCCCGCCGTCATACGCAGCCCTGGCCGCATCGGCGCGGCTCGACGGTGCGCGCATCGGCATCCCGCGCATGTACATCAACGCCGACCCGGATGCCGGCACCGGCACGACGATCGGCGGCCCGACGGGGCAGCGCATCGAGACCCGCCCGTCGGTGATCGCTCTGTGGGAGGCCGCGCGCGCCGACCTGGAGGCGGCAGGGGCCGAGGTGGTGGAGGTCGACTTCCCGGTCGTCTCACGATACGAGGGCGACCGCGCGGGGTTCCCCACGATCCGCACGCGGGGACTCGTCAGTCCCGCCTTCCTCCAGCGTGAGATCGTCGACCTCTCGGCCTGGGCATGGGACGACTTCCTCGCCGCCAACGGCGACCCCGCGCTCTCGTCGCTCGCCGGCGTCGACGGTGCCGCGATCTTCCCGCACCCGCCCGGCGCCCTTCCCGACCGCTACACGGGCTTCGACGACGACATCGCCGAGTACCCGGCCTGGGTCCGCGATCACCCCGACACGACCCCCCTCGACATGCCGGAGCTGCCCGAAGGGCTCCGCGGCCTCGAGGAGACCCGGCGCATCGACCTCGAAGAGTGGATGGACGCCCTCGGCCTCGACGCCGTCGTCTTCCCCGCCGTGGCCGACATCGGCCCCGCCGACATGGACGTGAACCCCGCCTCCGCCGACCTCGGATGGCGCAACGGCACGTGGATCGCCAACGGCAACCTCGCCATCCGCCACCTGGGCATCCCCACCGTGACCGTGCCGATGGGGCTCCTCGACGACATCGGGATGCCGGTCGGACTCACCTTCGCCGGGCGCGCCTATGATGACAACGCGCTGCTGGGCCTGGCGGCCGCCTTCGAGGCGACCGGACACCGCAGGGTCGCCCCGCCGCGCACACCCCGGCTGACCCCTGCCTCGGGTGCACCGCAGAAGGGGGACGCCTCATGACCGACGCACAGGCACGCATGCACGACGTGAGCGAGGAGACCGGCACCATCGTCGACCTCGTGCTCGACTACTCTCGCCGCCGCCTCCTGTCGAGCGACACCCCGCTCGACAAGCCGCTGCCGCCCGCGGAGCTCTCGCGGCTGGCGGGGCGCACGATCGACGAAGACGGCATCGGCGCACGCAAAGCCCTCTCCGTGTTCGAGCACGTGCTCGCCCCGGCCTGCATCACCACCGACGACCCCAAATACCTCTCCTTCATCCCGTCGGCGCCGTCCAAGGCGGCCGCCGCGTTCGACGTGGTCGTCTCCGCGAGCGCGCTGTACGGAGGCTCGTGGCTGGAGGGCGCGGGAGCCGTGCACGCCGAGAACGAGGTGCTGCGCTGGCTGGCCGACGAGTTCGGGATGCCGCGGGGCGCCGGCGGCGTGTTCGTGCAGGGCGGCACGCTCGGCAACCTCTCAGCGCTGGTCGCCGCGCGCGAAGCGGCCATCGCCGGCCGCGAGCGCCCCGACCGCTGGCGGGTGGTCTGCAGCGCTGAGGCCCACTCCTCCATCGCCTCGGCGGCGCGCGTCATGGACATCGAGGTCGTGGCGGTCGCCCCGACCGACGACGGCGTGCTGCGGGCCGACGCGGTGCGCGCGGCACTCGACGAGCACGGCGCGAGCGTCTTCGCAGTGGTCGCCACGGCAGGCTCCACGAACTTCGGCATCGTCGACGACATCGCGGGCATCGCGGCCCTGAAGGAGCACCACGACTTCTGGCTCCACGTCGACGGCGCGTACGGCCTCGCGGCCATGCTTGCTCCCCAGGCCCGGCCGCTGTTCGCGGGCGTCGAGCACGCCGACTCGCTCGTCGTCGACCCGCACAAGTGGCTCTTCGCCCCCTTCGACGCCTGCGCCCTGCTCTACCGCGACCCCGAGCTCGGCAGGCGCGCGCACACGCAGCACGCGGAGTACCTCGACACGCTCACCGAGAAGAGCGACTGGAGCCCGTCGGACTACGCCGCGCACCTCACGCGGCGCCCGCGCGGACTTCCGCTGTGGTTCTCGCTCGCGACCTACGGCGCCGCGGTGTACCGCGAAGCGATCGCCTCGTCGCTGTCGCTCGCGCAGCGGATCGCCGACGAGATCGACGCACGCCCCGAGCTCACCCTGGTGCGTCGCCCGCAACTGTCGGTGGTCGTCTTCGAGCGCAACGGATGGGACAAGCGCGACTACGACGCCTGGTCGTCGCGCCTGCTCGACGACCAGCACGCCTTCGTCACGCCGAGCGCGCACCACGGTCGCACGAACGCCCGGTTCGCGCTCGTCAATCCGCGCACGACGTTCGACGACCTCGTCGGCATCCTCGACACCATGTCGTCGCCTGGCGCGGCGCCCGGCCGAGACTGAGGTCACCAGGGCCCAGATGTCACCGGGGCCCAGATGTCACCAGATGTCACCGGGACGAGATGCGGGAGAGGACCCCAGCCGAAGCCCGTAACGGCGGGGTCCCCTCCGGAGGACGCGGGATTCCGATGTGACCCGAACACACCGGGCTCGACCGCGCACCACCTTCATGTTGCGCAGTCAACACTAGGGGCGCTCCGGAATGCGCGCCCACCCGTTGACTCGGCCTCCACAGGTCTGCTACGCGCCCGTACGCTTTCACCGACCACCCACCATTCGGTGCTCACGGTGAGTGTCGCCGGCCACGACTACGCTCACGGCGTGTCTGCGTACGGTCCGCTCCCCCACGCCTGCCTGCTGTGCGGTCATCACGACGGCGAGCGCCGCGACGACCGCTGGCGGTGCGGGGTCTGCGGATGGCTCGTGGGCGACGTACCCGACGCCGACCTGCCCGCGCCCCGCGTCGACGTCGTCTATTACCTGCGATGGGCAGACCGTATCAAGATCGGCACGACCCACCGACCGCGTCAGCGGCTCGCCGCCATCCGACACGAGGAGCTGCTGGCTTTCGAGCCCGGTGGTCGCCCCCGCGAGCAGGAGCGCCACCGCGAGTTCGCCGACCTGCGCGAGGGGGGCGAATGGTTCACTGCCGCCCCGCGGCTCCTCGAGCACATCGTCCGGCTGCGCGGCGACACGCCCCCGTGGAACTCCTATGCCCGGTGGGTCGCCGAGGCGTTCGCGCATCGTTGACGCGTGAAGCCCTCGCCGCGACCGGTCAGACCGAGCCGGACTGGCACAGCGGGCAGTACTGCGCCGTCCCCTTCGATCCCGGCACGTCCACCACCTCGCCACCGCACACCGGACACGCCTGGCCGGTGCGACCGTGCACCCGCATCGCGGCGACCTTCCGGGCCTTGAGCTCGTCGATCGGGATACCGCGGCGAGCTGCCCGCGCGTCGGCCATGGTCGAGATGACCGCGTCGAACAGACGCTCGCGCTGCGCCTCATCGAGCACCGCGGCGTGAAGGAGCGGGGAGAGGCGAGCCACGTGCAGGATCTCATCGGAATACGCGTTGCCGATGCCTGCGATCGACTCCTGCTCCTGCAACAGAGCCTTCAGCTGCTTTCGACGGCCGCTGAGGATGCGGTCGAACGCGGCGCGGTCGAGTTCGCCCCTCAGGGGATCAGGCCCGAGCCGCGCGATCCCCGCCACCTCGCTCGGGTCGCCGACGATCGACAGACCGAGCGAGAGCCACGACCCGGCATCCGTGAACGCGAGCGCCGGCCCGCCGCGGAAGAGGAGCGCAGCCACGGTGGGAGCGGGCACGGATGCCGCCGCGGGCTCGGGCGCCCCCGCGTCGCCGGACGCCGGTTCGCCGCTGAGATCGCTCGGCTCGAACCGGAGCCATCCGGCCCGGCCGAAGCTGACGACGAGCGTCGGCCCGTCGGTGAGGAACGCCAGGTGCTTGCCGTACCGCCGCACCTCGCTGACGACGGCGTCGGCCATCTCTGCCACGGTGCGGTCGCGCGTCTTGAGAACTCGGAACTCTTCGAGCTCGAGCCTCTCAATCGCATGACCCACCACGGCGTCGGCGACGACGGCGGCCAGCTCTTCCACCTCGGGTGACTCGGGCATGCGCCCCATCCTCGCGCGCCGGACATCACCCGCGCCAGGCTCCCGCTTCGGTTCCGCGTTTGCGACGAAGCACCCGCATAATAGAGAGGTGTCACCCCGGACACACGCAATGGAGTGAGGGTTCATGCCATATCGCGATCAGGCGACGGTGCAGTCCTGGGTAGACGAGTTCGCCCGCACCGAACCCCCCAAGACCGAGATCTCCGTACTGGAGAAGGAGTTCACCGCCGGACCGGAGTCCGGCATGGTGATCATCTCTCTGCGCACGGCATCCACCGTCACGTACGTGCAGCCCGTCATCCGAGACGGCGAACCTCGCTGGATGGTGACGTTCGAGGCGCGCGCCGAGAGCTTCGACCTCGACGCCCGCGGGGTGGGCGCTCTGGCCGACGACCTCTCGGTGCTTGCCCGCCTCGTGGAGTTCCTTCAGCAGAAGACAGACGCGATTCTCGCCGAGCGCAACCTCACCGCCTGAACGGCGGTGCGCATCCCCGGCTTCGCGGTCGGGGAGGCCAACACCACACCCACGACAAAGCCCCGCCGACGCACAGCGTGGCGGGGCGAATGACGTGCCGGGGCTCAGCGGCAGCCCGAGATCCGAGGCAGCCGGGTCTCAGTGGCAGCCGGGCTCAGAGGTAGGGAGCGACGGCTCCGGCAGTGAGCGCGAGACCTCCGGCCACGACGCCCGAGACGACCGCGGCGCGCTGGAATGCGCGACGGGAACGAGGGCTCAGCGTGCGCGGAGCTCGCGTGGTCGAGAGGCGATCGTCCACGGAGATGACGGCGCGCTGCGCCGCCCGCAGGCTCTCGTAGCGCCCGACCGGAGTCGATCGCCCGTCGAAGGCGAGGTAGCTGCCGTCGGCCGAGCGGTCGACGTAGCCCAGGAACTCGCCCTCGCGCGAGGCGACGTGAAATCCGGCGTCGACGCGGGCCCACGTCGCTCGCGCCGTGCGAGGAGCGGAGGAGATGGCGCTCATGCGGCCCTCCGCAGATCCTTGGCCTTGAGCGCGACGGGCTGGGAGGACTCTGCGTCAGCAGCTTCTGCCGTGAAGTCGAGCACGATGCCGGCCGACGAGGCGGCGGCCTGCGCGAGCTCCTCGAGGTAGCGACGGTCGATGGCGGCGCCTTCTGCCGTGTCGACCTCGAAGCGGAGCGGGATGGAGCAGTGCAGCCACAGCGTCGAGCGACCCTCGGGGTTTCCCGGCTGGGGGAATGTCACGGTGAAGCTCTCCGAGCGGCGCAGTTTGGTGGATGCCACGATCTTGAGGTGCGCGAGGACGCGGTCGGGCATGTCGAACGACTCGGTGCTGTTTCCGTAGTACAGGCGACCCATGATGACTCCTTCTCAGGCGATCCGCAGATCGCTCCAACTGGCTTGCCAGGAATGTTACTCATAAAAAAAGTAGTTAGTCAAACGAGATACTTGCCTGATGTAGTATTTTGGTCAGAGGCCGAGAAGGGGGGCCTCGGGAGGTGATGGAGGAGATGGACATCGACAGTTCTGTCGAGGCCGTTCTCGACGCGTATCGGCGGTTCCGAACTGCAGACACCGCGATGATCGCGCGCATCAGGCGCGAGACGGGGATGACCGACAACGAGCTCGCCATCCTGCGGTTCCTCGTGCAGGAGGCCGCAGGGAAACACGACGTCATGCCACGGGAGATCTCCCGTCACCTCGGGATCAGCTCGGCCTCGACCACGGCCCTCATCGACCGACTCGAACGCGCGGGCATGGTGGAGCGGGTCAGCCATCCCACCGACCGTCGCAGCATCCTCATCGCTGCCACCCGCGAGGCGGAGGAGGTGCTCGCCGACACGCTCGAGGCGTTCGAGCGGCGCCTGCTCGACCTCACGAACGGCCTCGATGAGCAGGAGCGAAAAGACGTCGTCACCTATCTGACCGCCCTCGCCGAGGCCGCTGACGCGACCGGCGCGACGCAGTCCTTACCCACGCGCTGACCGCAGCGACCACGAAGAGAAGGCCGGCCCGCGAACGCGCGGAGCGCGCGTCTCGCGGACCGGCCGTGCGGCGTCCGGGGGTTACGCCGCAGCCTGAAGGCGCGTGAGCGCCGCCAGAACCTCATCGCCGGTCATCACGTCTGCATACCGACGACCCACATCGCGCATGTTGTCGGCGTGCGCCTGGGCGTCCTGATCGCCGCAGCAGTCTTCCGCGACGATCGTGCGGAAGCCGTGTGAGAACGCATCGATGATCGATGCACGCACACACCCCGACGAGGTGCATCCCATGACGATCACCGTGTCGACGTCCCAGAAGCGGAGGATCGACGCCGCATCCGTGCCGAAGAACGCCGACGGGAAGCGCTTCTCGATGACGGCATCGGTGTCGGCGAGCACGCGCGGGTCGACGGCCGCGAAGTCGCTTCCCGGCGTGAAGGCGCTGAGGCTTCCGGCGGCCTTCCAGTAGCCCAGCTCCCACGCGCCGCGATAGGCGACATAGGTGTGCAGCACGGGGACGCCCAGGGCACGGGCACCGTCGAGCACCTCGGCTGCGCGCGCGACGGCGGCGCCGACGTGCCCGCTCTGCGCCATCGGCCCCACCCCTCCCGTGAAACCGAGCTGGAAGTCGACGACGACGATGGCGGCACGGCGGCCGAAGCCCACCGGCCGGGCACCGTACCCGGCAGCGGCGAAGGCGTCAGTCATGAGGGTTCTCCTTTGTCGAGGGGGATGGTGGATGGATCAGCGGTGCGCGGCAGCACCGCCCGAGGCAGGGTGAGGGCGATGACCAGGGCGCTCGCCACCGACATCGCGGCGACCGTGGCGACCCCCGGCCACCGACCCGCATCCCACGCCGCTCCGAGCGCGAGGGCGCCCGCCGACGATCCCGCGTAGTAGAGCAGGGTGTACCAGGCGGAGCCGGTCGTCGGCACGGGCGAGATGGCCGGAACGGTCGCGCTGCTGGCGGCGTGCGCCACGAAGAAGCCCGCGGCGAGCGAGAGCAGCCCCGCGATCACGGCGAGGAGATCATCGATGAGGGTCAGCCCGACACCGACGATCATCGTCGCGATCCCCGCGCCGACGGTCGCCCGCAGCCCGAGACGATCCAGAAGCGCGCCGGTGCGCATCGATGACAGCGTTCCGGCGAGGTAGCTCAGGAACAGCATCGAGGTGAAGGTGAGGCTCAGGGAGAAGGGCGGTGCCAGCATCCGGAAGACGATCGCGTTGAAGACCCCGACATAGACGGCGGTGGCCAGGAAAGCCAGCGCGTACAGGCGCACGCGGAGGAGGCGCCCGCCGGCCCGGCGGACGACCGGCGTGCGCAGCTCCTCGGCGCCCTGGCTGCGCGCGGCGTTGCGCACGACCAGCAGGAGTCCGACCACGGCTGTCACGAGCACGGCGGCATCGACGGCGACGAGGCCCGCGCGCCACCCCCACACGTCGGCGACGATGCCCGCGACGAGGCGTCCGAGCATGCCCCCCGCGGTCGTGCCTGCCACGTAAAGACCCGCAGCTCGCCTCCCCCAGCGCGCCGGAACCGACTCGGTGGCCCACACCACGGCGGAGACGAGCACCGCGCTGGAGGCGATCCCCGCCAGTGTCCGCACCCCCACGAGCACCGGCCAGGCGGCCACGGTCGCCGTCGCGATCGTGAGCAGGAACGAGGCCGCGAGCCCGCACGCGATCGTGCGCCCGCGGCCGAACCTGGCCGACACCGCCGCCATCGGGAAGACCCCGAGCGCGATGCCGAGCGTCGTCATCGACACCACGAGGTTCGCTTCGAAGGCCGTGCGGTCGAACGCGCGGGCGATCTCCGCCAAGAGCGGCTGCGGCGCGTAGATGCCCGACATCACGGCGGTGCCCACCAGGAGCGCGCCCCATCCCACGCGCGTGGCGGCGCGACGGTCGGGGTCAGTGCGTGCTGAAGACATGGTGGATCTGCTCCGTGGTGAGCCCCGCCGTCAGGCACAGCGCGAGGAGGATCCGCGCGGCCGGCAGGGAGAGTGTGTCGCTGCCGACGATGCCACGGGCGGCGAGCCCCCGACGACGCGTGACGCGGCCTGTCGCGGCACGGGATGCCATGACGATCGCCGTGCCTGTCGCCACCAGCTCATCGGCGGCGAGTTCGACAGCGTGCGGCAGCATCCCGGGCGGCAGCGCCGCGAGCACGAGGCCAAGCGCCCCGTCGGCGACCGCGCGCTGCAGCGGCCGCGCATCCACTCCCGACCAGACCGGAACGATCTCCACGGGCGCGAGAGGCCCCTCGTGCCCGTCGAGCAGGGTCGCGAAGGCGCTGTCCACGGTGTGCCGGCGAAGGTCCTTGCGGTAGAACCACACGCCTCCGTACGCGTCGACGTCTCCGATGGGGCCGTGGGTGCGGGCCTGGAACGCGTCGAGCGCGTGGCTCGACGCCTTCTGCACGTCGCGGGCGCTGAGGATGCGGTCGTCCATCACGACCACCACACCGTGTCCCCGCGTCTCCGGCGCTGCGGCCACGCGCACGGCCGACAGCAGGTTGATCTGCGCGTCCGAACCGATCGACGTCGGAGGACGCTGAGCGCCGACCAGCACGACGGGGAGGTAGGTGGGCAGCGTCAGGTGCAGGAAGTAGGCGGTCTCTTCGAGGGTCGCGGTGCCGTGCGCGACGACGACTCCCGCGAGGTCGGGCTCGTCGCGTGCGAGGTCGATGATCGTCTGCCGCAGCCGTCGCCAGAAGCCGAGGTCGGCGTCATTGCTGCGGATGCGGGCGAACCGGCGGACGGAGACGTCCACATCGTCCGGCAGACGGTACAGCGGCATCGCCTCCTCGTCGGTGAGCACATGCGCGAGATCGACGTAGTCGAGGCGGTCGAGGTCGTCGGTGCCTCCCGAGCCGATCGTGCCGCCGGTGAGGAGGAGAGCGACGCGCGGACGCAAGGAGGAGGACGAGGCGGCGGAGGCGGGGGGCGTGGTCATGGCGGTTCTCCTCAGCGGTTCATGTTCTCGGGGAGCCAGGTCACGGCATCCGGCACCGCGACGACGACGGCGATGACCGCGACGATGCCGATCAGCATGAGACCCGCCCCCTTGTAGGCCTCTGCGAGCCTCGTCTTGGTGACGCCGGCCACGATGAAGGTGACGATGCCGATCGGCGGCGCGATGAGCCCGATGTTGAGGAGCATCACGGAGAAGACGCCGTACCAGACCGGATCGAAGCCGGCGGTCACCGTCATGAGCGGGAAGGTCACCGGAAGGGTCAGCAGCATGAACGGCATCTCGTCGACGAACATGCATCCGACGATGTAGATGAGCGCCACGAGCAGCAGGATGCCGATCGGCTCCAGCCCGAGCCCCTCCACCCACATGACGACGGTCTGCGGGATGCGGGCCATCGTGAGGAACTGGCCGAAGAACCCCGCGCCGATGAAGAGCCCGAAGATCATGACCGTCACCTTGAGCGTCGAGAACACGGCGTCGGCGAACCCGCGCCAGGTGAGGCGCCTCATCACGAGAGCGAGCACGATCGAAAGCGCGGCCCCGACGGCGGCGATCTCGGTGGGAGAGGCGACCCCCGTGTAGAGGCACACCATCAGCACGGCGATGAGCCCGACGACCGGCAGCACGCCCCGCAGCGAGTGCAGCTTCTGCGCGAGGGTCGTGCCGGCGCCACGCGGCGCGAGGTCGGGCCGGCGGAGTGCGACGACGAGGATCACGACCATGAGGGCGAGCGCGGTGAGGATGCCGGGGATGATCCCCGCCATGAGGAGCTTTCCGACCGAGGTCTCGGTGGAGATGCCGTAGACGATGAGCACGACGCTCGGCGGGATGAGGGTCGAGAGAGTGGAACCCGCCGCGACGGACCCCACCGAGAGCACCCGGCTGTAGCCGCGGGCGTCCATGGCGGGGATCGCCATGCGTGACATCACGGTCGCAGAGGCGACCGAGGTGCCCGACATCGCCCCGAAGATGCCGCCCGCGAAGATGCTCGAGATCGCGAGCCCGCCGGGGAGGCGGCCGAACCATGCCGCGACGGCGTCGAACAGGTCGTGGGAGAGCTTGGCGTTCTGGACGATGTAGGCCAGCAGCACGAACAGAGGGATCGTGATGAGGCTGTAGCTGGTGCCCTCGCCGTACGCGACGGTCTCCAGCTGCCCGAGCACGACGCTCGTGCTGCCGGTGATGAGGAAGACGCCGAGGAGGCCGGCGATGGCCATCGTCCAGGCGACGGGAACGCCGAGAAGGAGCAGGACGACGAAGAGCAGGAGGGGGATCGCGATGTTCATGGGGAGACCCTTCAGACGCCTTCGACCGTGGCGTCGGCGGCGGAGTGCTCGGCGGAGCGGCCGATGTTGATCGCGCAGGTGACGGCCATGAGAGCAGACCCGACGGCGACGATGAGGTAGCCCCAGAAGACGGGGAGGGCGAACGAGACGGTCGAGACCTCGTGTGCGGCCATCGATTGGATCGCCCGGTCGCCGACCACCCAGGCGATCGCGCCCCAGAGAGCGGCGGCGAGCGCGAGCCCGAACGCACGGAGGGCGCGCTGGGCGGGTTCGGGGAGCCGCTCGGTGACGATCGACATCTGCACGTGGGTGTCGGAGCGCACGGACACCGCCATCCCGAGGAAGACCACCATCGGGAGGAACAGCGTCGTGGTCAGCTCATACACCCCTGGAAGGGGCGCGTGGGCGACGTACCGCGCGATCACATCGGCGCAGAAGAGCGCCATGAGGGCGAGCAGACCGGCGCCGGCGGCGACGGTGACCGTGCGCTCGACGGCACGGGTCATGCGGGAGACGGCGGTGTTCATGATCACTCCGATTGCGGGTGGGGGCAGGGGCGGAGGGGGTGGGCGCCGGCGGGGGGCGGGCCGCCG
>JAEYVZ010000048.1 GCA_023431405.1 Actinomycetes bacterium | reverse complement strand
CGTCGGGGCGGGCGCCGGGGCCGCGGATGCCGGCGCGGCGGGCGCCGGCGTGGAGACCGAGGGCGAGGCGGGCGCCGACGCGACCGTCGACGGGGCCGCGGCGGCCTGTGCCGGTGCGGCGGCCGGTGACGCGGAAGTGCTGGCGAGCACACGTGCCACGAGCAGCTCGAGCTGCAGTCGCGGCGACGTCGCTCCCGACATGTCATCGAGCGCGGTGACCACGATGTCGGCGATGCGCGACAGCCGGTCGGTGCCGAAGGCCTTCGCCTGGACGCCCATGCGCTCCAGCTCGTCGGCGGGCACCCCGCGCAGCACCGCCGACGCACCGTCGCCGGTGGCCGCGACGATGATGAGGTCGCGCAGACGCTCGAGCAGGTCGTCGACGAAACGGCGAGGGTCTTGCCCGGTCTGGACGACACGGTCGACGGCGGAGAACGCCGAACCTGCATCGTGTCCCGCGAAGGCGTCGACCACGGCATCGAGAAGCTCGGCATGCGTGTAGCCGAGCAGAGCCACCGCGCGCTCATACCCGACGACGCCGTCGTCGGACCCGGCGATGAGCTGGTCGAGGAGGGAGAGGGTGTCTCGCGGCGAGCCGCCTCCCGCGCGCACCACGAGCGGCAGCACCCCGGGCTCGACGGTGACGTTCTCGGCGACGCACAGCTGCTCGACGTACTCGAGCATCGCCGCCGGCGCGACGAGCCGGAAGGGGTAATGGTGCGTGCGCGAACGGATCGTGCCGATGACCTTCTCGGGCTCGGTCGTGGCGAAGATGAACTTGACGTGCGCGGGCGGCTCTTCGACGAGCTTCAGCAGGGCGTTGAATCCCTGCGCCGTGACCATGTGCGCTTCGTCGAGGATGAAGATCTTGAAGCGGTCGCGTGCCGGCGCGAACACGGCGCGCTCGCGCAGGTCACGCGCGTCGTCGACGCCGTTGTGCGAAGCCGCGTCGATCTCGACGACGTCGAGCGACCCGCCGCCGCCCCGGCTGAGCTCGACGCAGCTGTCGCACGTGCCGCACGGCGTGTCGGTGGGCCCCTGGGCGCAGTTGAGACAGCGGGCGAGGATGCGGGCCGAGGTCGTCTTTCCGCAGCCGCGGGGGCCGGAGAACAGGTAGGCGTGCCCCACCCGGTCACCACGCAGTGCGGTCATGAGCGGCTCGGTGACCTGGGATTGACCGATCATCTCGCCGAACGTCTCGGGCCGGTAGCGGCGGTACAGGGCGGTGGTCACCCCACCAGCCTACGGCGTGGCGACGACATCGTGCCTGTGAACGGATGCCGTCGATGCACCCGGCGCTGGCGCACCGGAGCCGGCGCGACCCCTCGGGAAGGAAAGCGCGCGCGGCGACGTTGCACGCACCGTGAGCCCCTCCCCCGTCGACGTCGTCGTGATCGGCGCCGGGCAGGCGGGCCTGTCGGCGGGCCACCACCTGCGGCGACGCGGTTTCTCCCCCGCCCCCGACAACGGCGGCGGCGAGGGCGAGGGCACCGGCACGTTCGTCATCCTCGACGCGGAAGACGCCCCCGGCGGCGCGTGGCAGCACCGGTGGGCTTCGCTGCGGATGGCGACGGTCAACGGCATCCACGAGCTCCCCGGCCATCCCGTGCCCGCCGCCGACCCGCGCGCCGCGAGCCGCGACGTCCTCCCGGCCTACTTCGCCGACTACGAGACCCGCAACGACCTGCGCGTGCAACGCCCCGTGGTCGTCTCGGCGGTGCGGCGAGCCGACGAGGATCCGCACGGACGCCTCCTCGTGGAGACCGGCCGCGGCATCTGGTCGCCGCGCTGGGTCATCAACGCCACCGGCACCTGGCGCAGGCCGTTCTGGCCGCACTACCCGGGGCAGGAGCGCTTCGCCGGACGCCAGCTGCACGTGCACGACTACGTGTCGGCGGACGAGTTCGCCGGACAGCGGGTCGTGATCGTCGGCGCCGGGATCTCGGCCGTCCAGCTGCTCGACGAGATCTCTCGCGTGACCGACACGTTCTGGGTCACCCGCCGCGAGGTGGTGTGGGATGCCACGGAGTTCGACACGTCGGCGCGCATCGCCGCGATCGCCGGTGTCGAGGAGAGGGTGCGGCAGGGGCTCCCGCCCGGCAGCGTCATCTCCGTCACCGGGCAGCACTGGACGCCGTGGGCCCAGGCTGCCGCCGACCGCGGCGCGCTCGTGCGGCATCCGATGTTCGCGAGCATCGAGGAACGCGGCGTGCGGATGCCCGACGGCACTTTCGAGCCGGCCGACGTGATCCTGTGGGCGACCGGATTCCGCGCCGACGTGGCCCACCTCGCTCCCCTGGGCCTGCGCACGACCGCCGGAGGCATCCGCGTTGCGAACGGGCGCGCGATCGACGAGCCGCGCCTGTTCCTCATCGGCTACGGCCCGTCGCAGTCGACGGTCGGCGCCAATCGTGCCGGACGGGATGCCGTCCGCGCGATCGTCGCCGACGCCGTGCCCGCTTAGGCGTCGATCACGAGCCCGTCGGTGTCCGCGGCCGGGAGGTTCGGGATGATGGGGATCGCCGAGGTGTTGGCCGTGCTCGGAACCGACGCCGAGATGAGCGATCCGTCTTCGCGCAGCTGCTCGCTGATGTTGCCCAGCCGCGGACGGCCCGCCCGCACCGGCCCCTGCCCACGCAGCGGCGCGACGACCGTCTCGCCGCCGCGCACCGTGTACGACTGGCCGCGAACCTCGAACGACACCGGTGCGCCCTCGCCGGCGACGACGGTGAGGGAATCGGCGCGCACCGTGATGCGCAGTTCGGTGCCGTGCCAGTGCAGCGTGTACGACAGCGACGGCCAGTCGGCGGGAAGGCGCGGATCGAACGACAGCTCGCCGAAGTGATCGCGCATCCCGCCGAAGCCGGCGACGAGCGCCGTCCACACGCCACCTGCGGATGCCACGTGCACGCCGTCGGACGCGTTGTGGTGCAGGTCGCCCAGGTCGACGAAGATCGACTCCCGGAAGTACTCGAGCGCGAGCTCCTGGTATCCGACCTCGGCGGCGAGGATCGACTGCACGACCGCCGACAGCGTCGAGTCACCCGTGGTCAGCGGGTCGTAGTACTCGAAGTCGGCGAGCTTCTCCTCGGCGGTGAAGTGGTTGCCCTGGAGGTACAGCGCCAGCACGACGTCGGCCTGCTTGAGCACTTGGTAGCGGTAGATGACGAGCGGGTGGAAGTGCAGCAGCAGCGGACGCTGATCGTCGGGGGTGCTCTCGAGGTCCCACACCTCCTTCTCGAGGAACACGGCATCCTGCGGGTGGATGCCGAGAGCCTCGCTGTAGGGGATGTGCATCGCGTCGGCGGCGAGGTCCCACGTGTCGGGCTCGCCCGGGTCGAGTCCGAGACGATCGACCATGAGCGTGTACTGCTCCGGGGCCTTCTCGGCCATGTCACGCACGACCCGCGCCGCGAAGCGCAGGTTGAAGCGCGCCATGACGTTCGTGAAGAGGTTGTCGTTGACGACGGTGGTGTACTCGTCGGGACCGGTGACGCCGTGGATGTGGAACGCGTCGGGCTCGCCGGCCTCGTTGTACCGCCAGAACCCGAGCGTCGCCCATAGACGAGCCGTCTCGACGGCGATGTCCACGCCCTCGCGGTACATGAACTCCTCGTCGCCGGTGGCGCGCACGTACTTGCCGAGCGCGAAGCTCACGTCGGCGTTGATGTGGTACTGCGCCGTGCCTGCCGCGTAGTACGCCGAGGCCTCTTCGCCGTTGATCGTGCGCCACGGGAACAGGGCGCCCGCCTCATTGAGCTGACCGGCGCGCTTGCGGGCCGACGGCAGCATCAGGTACCTCATCCGCAGGGCGTTGCGTGCCCACAGCGGGGTCGTGTAGATGAGGAACGGGAGGACGTACACCTCCGTGTCCCAGAAGTAGTGGCCGCTGTAGCCGGAGCCGGTGACGCCCTTGGCGGGAACGCCCTGACCGTCGGCGCGGGCCGCGGCCTGCGCGAGCTGCCACAGGCACCACCGGGTGGCCTGCTGCAGTTCGTCGCGCCCCTCGATGACGACGTCGGAGCGCTTCCAGAAGTCTTCGCACCAGGCCGCCTGGCGCTCGAACTGCGCGGCGACGCCTTCGCGCTCGACGCGGTCGAGCGTGCGGCGAGCGCGGTCGACCAGCTCACGCGCGGGCACGCCGCGCGAGGTGTGGTAGCTGACGAGCTTGGTCACGGTGACCGGGACCCCGGCGCGCGCCTGCACGCGGAAGACGTTCTTCGCGATGTCGGCCTCGGCCAGGGTGCGGGCCGTGTAGTCGTTGTCGGTCTCGATGAGGTGGTCGGCGACGACGGCGATCGTCATCCCCGAGGACGTCACCCGGTACGACAGGGCCGAGCGGAGACCATCCTGCCAGAACTCCTGCGGCTGGAGGACGCGCTCGTCGATCTTCTCCGCCTTGCGGGGGTCGAAGCCCGCCTTGCCCTTGGCGCCGGTGGGCGCCGCCCCGCCGTAGACGTCTTCGCCGTCTTGACGATTCACCATCTGGCAGTTGATCGTGACGGGGGCGTCGGAGTTGAGCACCGTGACGGTGAGCTTCATGACGGCGAGGTGCTTCTCCTCGAAGGAGACGAGTCGCTCGTATTCGATCACGACGTCTTTCCCGCTCGGGGTCATCCACCGGAGGCTGCGCGTGAGGACGCCGGTGCGGAAGTCGAACGCCCGCTCGTACTCGCGCACGTCGGCGACGTCGAACGAGAGCGGCTCGTCGTCGACGTACACGCGCATGACCATGCTGTCGGGCGCGTTGATGATCGTCTGGCCGACCTCGGCGAAGCCGTAGGCCTGCTCGGCGTGACGGATCGGGAAGATCTCGTGGAAGCCGTTGATGAAGGTGCCGTGCTCGTGCGCGTGCCGTCCCTCGGGCTGGTTGCCGCGAAGGCCCAGGTAGCCGTTGCCCTGGGCGAACAGCGTCTCGGTGACGCCCACGTCGTCGAGCGAGAACCGGCGCTCGACGAGACGCCAGGGGTCGACGGGGAAGCGATCGCGGTCGATCATGGAACTCCTCTGGGGGACTGCTCGGGTTCGGTCAGGCGACGAAGGCGGACAGGTCGTCGACGACGACATGCGCGCCCGACGCGCGGAGGACATCGGCGCCGACGCCGCGGTCGACGCCGATGACGAGGGCGTAACCGGCGGCGGCGGCCGACTGCACGCCCGAGTGGGCGTCTTCGACGGCGACGCTGCGCGCGGGGTCGACTCCCAGCATCCGGGCGCCTTCGAGGAACACGTCGGGAGCGGGCTTGGAGGGCAGGTGCTCGCGCTCGGCGATGACGCCGTCCATGACGACGGGGAAGCGGTCGCGGATGCCGGCGGCGCGCAGCACCTCGTCGGCGTTCTTCGAGCTCGACACGACGCCGATAGGGATGCCTGCGGCCTGCAGCCGCTCGACCAGGGCGAGCGAACCCGGGTAGGGCGCGATGCCCTCCGATCGCAGCACCCTCGCGAACACGTCGTTCTTGCGGTTGCCGATGCCGCAGACAGTGTCTGCGGAGGGCGGGTCGCTGGGATCGCCCCAGGGGACTTCGACGTCGCGCGAGCGCAGGAGGCTCGCGACGCCGTCGTACCGCTTCTTGCCGTCGAGGTAGTCGAAGTAGTCGCGCTCCGTGTACGGCGGCGTGATCCCCCACGCCGTGAACAGCTCGGTGAACATGGTCTGCCATGCGTGCATGTGCACTTCTGCGGTGGGTGTGAGCACGCCGTCGAGGTCGAAGAGCACACCGTCGTAGGTCGTGAGATCGGGGAGATGCGCTGCTGTCACCCGTTCAGCGTAGTCGCGGTGCGGGGAGCGAGGGGAGCCCGGCTCTCAGTCTTCGCCGCCGGCGACCGTCGACAGTGTCTGACGGGCGATCTCGAGTTCTTCGTTGGTGGGCACGACGAGCACGGTGACCTCCGAATCGTCGGCGGAGATGGTGCGGATGCCGGGAGCACGACGGGCGTTCCGCTCCGGGTCGAGGCGCACGCCGGCGAACCCGAGCGTCTCCAGCGCGCCTGCGCGGACATCGGCGGAGTTCTCTCCCACACCGGCGGTGAACGAGATGACGTCGACGCCTCCGAGCTGGGCGATGTAGGCGCCGATGTAGGCGCGGAGACGGTGGACGTAGACGTCGAAGGCGAGCTGAGCGTCATCGTCTCCGGCGAACCGTCGTTCGTCGAGGTCGCGCATGTCGGTGACTCCGGCGAGCCCCAGGATCCCGCTGCGCTTGTTGAGGAGTCGGTCGAGCTGCCCGGGCGACATCTCCTCGCGCCGGGCGAGGGTGATGAGAACCGAGGGGTCGATGTCGCCCGATCGGGTGCCCATGACGAGGCCCTCCAGCGGGGTGAGTCCCATCGAGGTCTCGACGGAGCGACCGCCGGCGATGGCCGTGGCGGAGGCGCCGTTGCCGAGGTGCAACACGATCTGCCGCAGCTCTGCGAGGGGCCGGCCGACGTGCTCGGCGGCGGCCCGGCTCACGAACATGTGACTCGTGCCGTGGAACCCGTACCGGCGGATGCGGTGCTTGCGAGCGAGGTCGCGGTCGATCGCGTACGTGTAGGCGGCAGGCGGGAGGGTCTGGTGGAAGGCCGTGTCGAACACGGCCACGTGGACGAGATCGGGGAACGCCGCGCGCGCCGCGCGGATGCCCTGCACCGCACCCGGGTTGTGGAGGGGCGCGAGCACCGACAGGTCGTCGATGTTGATCTCGACGAGGTCGTCGATGACGGTGGGGTGGAAGAAGCGTGCGCCGCCCTGCACGACCCGGTGACCGATCGCCACCGGCGGCTGATCGTCGAGCGACGGTCCGCGTTCGGCGAAGGCGTCGAGCATGACCCCGAAGCCCGCCGTGTGGTCGGGGATGGGGAGCTCGCGCGCGGACTCCACGTCGCCGTGCGCGTCGATCACGCGGTGGCGTGCGGCGCCCATCGGCTCTCCGATCCGCTCGACGAGACCGGATGCCAGCGACCTCTCGGTCTCCACGTCGATGAGCTGGTACTTGAACGACGAGGAGCCGCTGTTGATGACGAGGACGACGCTCATGCTCCCGCTCCCGCCGCATCGGTCTGCGCCTCTTGCGCGGGCGTCTGCTCGGACTGGGCCTGGATGGCGGTGATCGCGATCGTGTTGACGATGTCTTCGACGAGCGCTCCGCGGGACAGGTCGTTGATCGGCCGATTGAGGCCCTGGAGCACCGGTCCCATCGCGATCGCCCCGGCCGAGCGCTGCACCGCTTTGTAGGTGTTGTTGCCCGTGTTGAGGTCGGGGAAGACGAACACGGTCGCGCGCCCGGCGACCTGCGAGTCGGGCATCTTCGCTTTCGCGACGGCGGCATCGGCGGCCGCGTCGTACTGGATGGGCCCCTCGACGAGGAGTTCGGGCGCGCGCTCGCGCACCAGCTCGGTGGCCGCACGCACCTTCTCGACATCGGCGCCGGAGCCCGATTCGCCCGTCGAGTAGGAGAGCATGGCGACCCTCGGGTCGATGCCGAACTGTGTCGCCGTCGCCGCCGACGAGATGGCGATATCGGCGAGCTGTTCGCTCGTCGGGTCGGGGATGACCGCGCAGTCGCCGTAGACGAGCACGCGATCGGCCAGCGCCATGAGGAAGACGCTCGAGACGACCGAGACCCCGGGCTTCGTCTTGATGATCTCGAAGGCGGGGCGGATGGTGTGGGCGGTCGTGTGCATGGCGCCCGACACCATGCCGTCGGCCAGGCCCAGGTGCACCATCATCGTGCCGAAGTACGACACGTCGGTGACGGTGTCGGCGGCCTTCTCGTACGTCACGCCCTTGTGCGCACGGAGCCTCGCGTATTCGGTGGCGAAGCGGTCGACCGTGGCCGGGTCGAAGGGGCTCAGCACCTGCGCGGCCGAGATGTCGACGCCGAGCTCCACGGCGCGGCCCCGCACCTCGCTCTCGTCGCCGAGGATCGTGAGATCGGCGATGCCGCGGGCCAGCACCGTGGCCGCGGCGCGCAGCACGCGATCGTCGCCGCCTTCGGGCAGCACGATGCGCTTGCGGTCGGTGCGAGCCCGTTCGAAGAGCTGGTAGCCGAACATCAGCGGCGTGACGACCGCCGAGCGGGCCAGTCCGAGATCGCGTGTGAGCTCGTCGGTGTCGACATTCTGCTCGAACAGCGCGGCGGCGGTGTCGAAGCGGCGCTGCGACCCGGCGGCGAACCGCCCGTGGGTCCCCATCACGCGCACCGCCGTGTCGTAGGTGTCGAGGTCGGTCTGGATGATGGGCAGTGACGAGTCGAGGCCCGCCATGAGCTGCTGCACCGCCTCGGGAAGCGGGAAAGGCCCGTTCAGCACGATGGCCGAGATCGACGGGAAGGTGCCCGACGAGTTGGCCAGCAGGAGTCCGAGCAGCACCTCGGTGCGATCGGCCGGCACCACCACGATGGCGCCCTCGTGGAGCCTCGGCAGGATGTTGTTGAGCGACATCCCCGCGACCACGACGTCGAGCACCTCACGGGTGAGGAGCTCCTCGTCGCCGCGCAGGAGGGTGCCGCCGACGGATGCCATGACGTCACGCACCGCAGGGGCGACGAGGAACACGTCTTCGGGGATCGACCACACGCCGACCTCGGCTTCGCGGTGCCCGTCGACGGCGGGGAGGTCTGCCACGACGCCGCGGATGGCGTCGTTGATCGCCTCGAGTGCGCCGGGGTCGGCGCGGTTGGCGACGACGGCGAGCAGCTCGGCGCGCTGATGGTGGATCTCGTTCACGGCATGCTCGGTGGCCTGCGCGAGCTCATCGGGGGTGCGGGCCACCGACATGCCGAGGCGATCGCCCTCGCTCGCCCGGCCGTTGAGCACGACGAGCAGCGGCGTGCCGAGGTTCGCGGCGATGCGCGCGTTGTATCCCAGCTCGGCGGTGGAGCCGACGTCGGTGAAGTCGCTGCCCACGATCACGACGGCGTCGCACTTGGCCTCGACGGCCTTGAAGCGCTCGACGACCGTCGACAGCGCGGCATCCGCATCGCGACGCACGTCGTCGTAGGTGACGCCGATGCACTCGTCGTAGGTCAGGTCGACGCCCACGTGGTCGAGCAGCATCTCGAGCACGTAGTCGCGCTGCGTGGTCGAGCGGGCGATGGAGCGGAACACGCCGACGCGCGGCGTCACATGGCTGAGGGCGTCGAGCACCCCGAGCACGACGGTCGACTTGCCGGAGCGGCCTTCGGTCGAGGTGATGTAGATGCTCTTCGCCACGCTCTCAGCCTAGGCACGCGTGCGACACCTGTCAGCCACCCCCACCGGGGATAATCTCCGCGCGGGAGAGGGGCCTCCGTTGTGGAGGAATCGGCGTCGATCCTCCCGACGGCCTGCGGCTGCAGGGGGAAAAGTAAGACTCTCCGCGAACCCGACAGAGCCCGGTTACCCTTGCTACGTTTCCGTCCTGGGGGAGTTGGCCGAGATGCCGCCTCGCGGAGAGCTTCTGCAAGTTTACCCGACGTCTCGCCCTCTGCGTGCCGCCGCGGGTTAGCATCGACCCACGCGCGCCGCAGCGAAGGGGGACGCATGCTCGACAGCCAGGTGAACGCGGAGCAGCCCGTGGACAGGGCCGACGCCCACACGGTCGACGCGGATCGGTTCGCCGCTGAGACGCAGGCCATCGTGGCATCCGTCTCGCAGGTGATCGACGGGAAGCCGGATGCCGTGCGAGCGGCGCTCGTGTGCCTCCTCGCGGAGGGGCACCTCCTCATCGAGGACGTGCCGGGGGTCGGAAAGACGATGCTCGCCCGGGCTCTGGCCGCGACCGTCGACGCGACCGTGCGACGCATCCAGTTCACGCCCGACCTCCTCCCGGGCGATGTGACCGGCGTCAGCGTCTACAACCCCGTCGACCGCGTGTTCGAGTTCAAGCCCGGAGCCGTGTTCGCCCACATCGTCATCGCCGACGAGATCAACCGCTCCTCGCCCAAGACGCAGTCGGCCCTCCTGGAGGCGATGGAGGAGCACCAGGTGACCGTCGACGGGGTGAGCCGCGCGCTCCCCGACCCGTTCCTCGTCGTCGCGACCCAGAACCCCCTCGAGATGGAGGGGACCTACGCGCTCCCGGAAGCCCAGCGCGACCGGTTCATGATGCGCGTGTCGATGGGATACCCCGACGCCGCATCCGAGGCGCTCATGCTCCGCCAGCGCGACACGCTCAACCCGCTCGACGCGATCCGCCCGGTCGTCACGGCGACGCGCGTGCAGGAGCTCATCGCCTGGGCGCGGAACGTGCACGTCTCCCCCGCGGTCGAGGAGTACGCGGTGAGCCTCGCGCGGGCGACCCGCTCCCACCCCGACATCCGCCTCGGCGCGAGCCCCCGGGCGACGCTGCAGCTCGTGCGCGCCGCGAAGGTGTGGGCCGCCCTCGACGGTCGCGAGTTCGTCATCCCCGACGACGTGGTGACTCTGCTGGAGCCCGTCTTCACCCACCGCATGATCGCCGCGCGCGGGACGAGTGCGACCCGGGGCCGCTCCGCGACGGATGCCGTGGCGACCGTGCTGCGTTCGATAGCCGCCTCCGTGCGCGTGCCGCTGGCCACCCGCTGACGATCCCGCCCCGACACCTCTCATGCGACGCTGGCCCTTCACCCTCCGCGGCACCGGTGCCCTGGTGCTCGGAATCCTGTGCTTCGCGCTCGCGCACGAGTTCAAGATCGTCGAGCTGCTCTACCTCAGCGTGCTCCTGCTGGTCGTCGTCGGGGTGAGCCTCGCGACCCTCTACCTCGCGCGACGCAGCGAGAGCGTCGCGCGCGTGTTCACCCCCGATGTGGCCTCCGTCGGTCAGGACGTCGACGTGCGCGCCCGCGTGCAGATCCGCTCCCCGCTGCCGGTCGCCCAGGGCACGTGGCGCGACGAGCTCGGCCCCGGACTGGCCGGCGAATCGGCCGGGCGGTTCCCGGCCACCGCGTCGGGCCTGTCGTCAGAGGGGCGCGCGATCGAGCTGGAGTACCGCGTGACGGCCCTGCGCCGCGGCATCCGCACCGTCGGCCCGCTCACGGTGAGCGCCACCGACCCGTTCGGCTTCGCCCGCCGCCGGAGCATCGTGGGCGCAGCCGCCTCCCTGACGGTCGCGCCGCAGGCGATCGAGCTCGGCATGCTCACGGACCTCCCCGGCGAGGCCGGCGGCAGCATGCACTCCACGACGAACCAGCTCGGCCAGGGGGCCGACAACCTCATCCCCCGCCATTACGTCTCGGGCGACTCGATGCGCCGCATCCACTGGCGGGCGAGTGCCCACCGCGACGAACTCATGGTGCGGCAGGAGGAGCAGGAGACCACACCTGAGGCGGTCGTGGTGCTCGACCTGGGCCTGCAGCACTGGACCCCCGAGGCGATGCAGTCGCCGGGTGAGGATCCAGGATTCGAGACCGCCGTCACCGCGTGCGTGTCGGTGGCGGCGCGCCTCGTGCACGAGGGCTACCGCGTGACGGTGATCGATGTGGACGGCACCGAGATCGTGGAGCCCATCGACGGCGGCGATCACGCGGGCATCGACCGCATGCTCACGGCCTTCGCCACGGTCACCGCGCACCGCATCTCGCAGCCCGAGCACCTCGTGCGCCTGTTCACCGGCGTGCAGACGGGGCCACTCGTGCTGGTGACCGGCCGCATCGACGACGCCGACGCCGACCTCCTCGCCCCGCTCCCCCACCACTCCGCAATGCCCGTGCTCCTGGCCGTCGCGCCTCAGCACGACGCGCTCGCCCGCGCCGAGGAGACCGGATGGCGCGTGGCCTCGGTGCCGCCCGACTCCGACCTCGCCGCCGCCTGGCTCACGGTCGCCGACCGCGGAGGCCGCCATGTCGGCGTCTGAACCGGCGCCGGGCGCACGAACCCGCCGGAGGCCACGCGGCGACCGTCGCCTGACCATCTGCCTGTGGATCGGACTGGCCGCGGCGATGGTGCCGCTGCTGAGCGTCATCGTCCCGGGCGTGTGGCTTGCCGGAGCTCTCCTGCTGGCCGCAGGGCTCCTCACGGTCGGGTCCGTGCTCCGCCGCCTGCGGGTGCCGGCCGTCGGGGTGACCGTGGCGGAGCTCGCCGTCTGGACCGCCGCGATCACCGCCGCCTTCTTCTCCGACGAGGCGCTCTTCGCCGTCATCCCCACTCCCGCCGTGTTCGACGCGGTGCCGCTGCTCATCCAGCAGGCGTCTGCAGAGATCCTCCTCGGCGTCGCGCCTCTTCCTCCGACCACCGCCATCTCGTTCGTCATCGTCGCCGCGCTCGGCGCCCTCACGATCGCCCTCGACCACGTGGTCATCACGGCCCGGATGCCGCTGCTGGCATCCATCGCGCTGGTCGCCGTCTGGCTCATCCCCGCCATCGCCGTGCCGAGCGAGGTCAACATCCTCGCTTTCGCCATCCTCGCCGTCGCGGTGCTCGCCCTCATCCGCGCGGAGACGCGCACCAGGGAAGCCCCGGAGCCGGGGAGCTCGGCCGGGGTCACCGCCGTCGCCGCGACGATCGGCGCGGTGGCCGTCGTGGCCTCGGTCATCACGGTGCCCGCCCTCCCGGCGCCGGTGACCAGCGGCGACGGGGCGGGCACCCTCGCGAGCATCGACCCCACCCTCGACCTCGGCGACGACCTTCGTCGCCGCAACGACGTGCCGGTCCTCACCGTGCGCAGCGACGCGTCGGATCTGCCGTACCTTCGCGTGGCGACGCTGTCGGTGTTCGACGGCGACGTGTGGCTCCCCGACCGCATGCGCTCGGTGGCCCTCGGCGACGAGGAGATGGAGCCGGTCGAGGTGGCCGAAGGCATCCGCGTCACCCAGTACCGCACGACGGTGTCGATCTCGAACCTCGCGTCGTCGTACCTCCCGGTCCCCTACCCCGCCGTGGAGGTGAACGGACTCGACGGGCTGTGGCGCTCGGTGCCCTACAGCCGCACGCTCGTCAGCGGGCAGGCCAACGCCCAGGGCCAGGACTACGAGGTCGTGACGCAGGTGCCGCGCCCGACGCTCGAGCAGATCCGCGCCTCCGAGGCCCGCGTCGAAGGGCTCGCGGTCGACGTCGGCCTGCTGCCGGAGTCGACCCCGTCGCTCGTGTACGAGCTCGCAGACGAGGTGACCGCAGGAGCCGAGACCGACTACGACCGCCTCGTCGCCCTGCAGGACTGGTTCCGCGGCAACGAGTTCACCTATTCGCTGCGCGCCCCCGTGCTCGAAGGGTTCGACGGCGCGGGCTCGGATGCCGTGGCCGCATTCCTGGAGGTGCGAGAAGGCTACTGCGTGCACTTCGCGGGCGCCTTCGCCCTCATGGCCCGTGCGCTCGACATGCCCTCGCGGATCGTGGTCGGGTTCCTCCCCGGCGCCTACACGGGCGACATCGAAGACGGCCAGCGCGTCGGAGAGGTGAGCACGAGCCAGCTGCACGCGTGGCCGGAGGTCTACTTCGAGGGCATCGGCTGGGTGGCGTTCGAGCCGACGAAGAGCCTCGGCACCGCCACCCGCTTCCTCACGACGAGCCAGGCGGGGGTCGACGACGGCGGCGAGGACATCGCCGGACCGACGCCCACCGCGACCCCGACGGCGAGTGCCAGCGCCGGGCCGATCGATCGGATCGACGACGACCCGGGCGAGGCGTCCGGGCCGACCGCGCGGCTGGCCGACCCGCGCCCCTACCTCCTGACCGTGGGCACGGTGCTCGCGCTCCTGCTCGCGCCGCTCATCGCAGGCTCCGTGCGCCGCCGTGTGCTCGCCCGCCGGGCGCGAGACGGCGATGTCGCGGCGGCCTGGCGCATCGTGCAGCACACGGCACTCGACCTCGGCATCCCGGTTCCGGCCGCCGAGTCGCCGCGCGCGTTCGCCGCGCGTCTGGCCTCACGCGGGGCGCCGCCCGAGCCCCTCGGGCGGCTGCTGTCTGCCGTCGAACGGGCGAGCTACGCACGGGCGGGGCAGGCGGGGATCGACGGCGCCGTGCTGACCTCGGATGCGGAGGCGGTGCGTGCTGGGATGCTGGCTGCGGTGGAGTCCGGCGCTCGCGCGAAGGCGCTGCTTCTGCCGCGGTCGCTCGTCGTGCGGCCCGGCTCGGCCTTCGCGGGAACCGTGCCCGCCACGGCCTGAGCAACGCCCCAACCGAAAAGCGAAGAGCGCCACCCCTGCGCTGGTTTCCCAGCCGGCTGGTTCAACAGCCGGGGTGACGCTCTTCGTTCTGGCGGAAGTGACAGGATTTGAACCTGCGACACGGGAAAACCGTGTACATGGATTCCAGCCATGCTCCTTAGGCCGCTCGGACACACTTCCAATCGTCGATCCTACCAGCAAGCGACGAGGCGGCCGTCCCGCTCACTCCTCTTCCGGCGCGACCCCCGGCCCCGGACCCGGACGCACCGCGGCGTCGTCGGCGATGTCGATGCGCGTGACGCCGTCATGCTCGCTGACCTCGATGCGGGGCGCGGCATCCGCCTCCGTCGACCCCGCCGCCCGCAGCAGCTGGTCGCGCCGCTTCTCGTCGGGGGTCATGTCGTCGGCGCCCGCCGTACCGGTCACGGAGCCACCATCCCCCCGTTGACGTTGAGCGTCTCGCCCGCGACGTAGCTCGACTCGGCGGATGCCAGGAACACGTACGCGGGCGCGAGCTCGGCGGGCTGGCCCATGCGGCCGAGGGGCGTCTCCTCGCCGAACTTCTCGAGCTTCTCCGGCGGCTGGCCGTCGCTGGGCTGCAGCGGCGTCCAGATGGGGCCCGGAGCCACCGCGTTCACGCGGATGCCCTGGGGGGCGAGCTGCTGGGCGAGCGCTTTGGTGAAGGCGTTGATGGTCGCCTTCGTCGAGGCGTAGTCGACGAGCATCTCCGACGGCGAGTACGCCTGGATCGATGTGGTGTTGATGATCGTCGATCCCGCCGGAAGGTGCGGGAGGGCGGCCTTGGTGATCCAGAACATCGCGTACACGTTCGTCTTGAACGTGTCGTCGAACTGCTCGTCGCTGAGCTCCTCGAGCGACTCCTGATAGACCTGCTTGCCGCCGTTGTTGACGACGATGTCGAGACCGCCCAGCGCCGACACCGCGTCGTCCACCAGGCTCCGGCAGTAGTCACGGTCGCGCAGGTCTCCGGGAAGAGTGGCGACGGTCACGCCTGCTTCCCGGGCGATGGCCGCGATCCGCTCGGCATCCTCCTGCTCCTCGGGAAGGTACGACAGCGCGACATCGGCGCCCTCACGGGCGAAGGCGATCGCCGTGGCCGCGCCGATGCCCGAGTCGCCGCCGGTGATGAGGGCTTTACGCCCCTGAAGCCGGCCCGTTCCCCGGTATGTCTCCTCGCCGAGGTCGGCCTTCGGCGCGAGGCGGGCGTCGAGCCCGGGCTCAGGCATGTGCTGCTTCTGCGGTTCGATGTCGGAGTAGAGCTTCGCCGGGTCGGTGAAGGTGTACTGGTCGCGTGTCATGAGTCCTCCTCGGCGGGGTGCCGGTGCTCGATGGATCCCCGGTACCGCGAGGGATCCCCGGTACCGCGAGGTCAGTCTGTGCGAGGGCGCACGAACGCGCGCCCGGGTTGACACGACCCGGGCCGGTGATTACAGGCCCGCGTCCCGAGTGGTCGTCGGGGCACGTCTTCTCAGTCGAGCGGGAACTCGCGGGTGGCGTCCCACGGCTCGCTCCAGCCGAGGCGGGTGAACAGCGAGTCGAGCACGATGCCCGTGAACCCCCAGACGAGGTGGTGCCCGGCATCGTGACGCACGAGGAACGCGGGGCTGCGGAACTCACGGCCGTCGCGGCGCACCACCGTCGAACCGCGATTGCCCGGGTCGAGGAGATCGGCGACGGGCGCACGGAACACCGCCGTCGACTCCGCCTCGTCGACGACGCCGACCGGCGAAGGATGCCGCCACCACCCGAGCACCGGGGTCACCAGATGCCGCGAGTAGTCGAGGGGGATCTCCGCCAGGGTTCCCAGCACCTCGACGCCCGCCGGATCGAGCCCCGTCTCCTCCTGCGCCTCCCGCAGCGCTGCGGCGATCGTGTCGGCGTCGCCCGGATCGACACGCCCTCCCGGGAAGGCCACCTGTCCGGGATGGGAGCGCAGGGTGGTGGCACGTGCGAGCAGCAAGACGTCGAGATCGCTCGACACGGCATCGGCTTCGTACCCGCTCGGCCGGCCGTCGAGGATGCCGAAGAGGATGAGCACGGCCGCGGGGCGGGGGTCGAAGGTGACGGGCGGCAGCTCCCGCGCGAACACCGAGCCTCCGTCGGCCGCGAGCCGCGCCAGTTGCGCGCGCGCCCCCACCGCATCGGCGGACGCGTGCGCCGTCGCGGCAGGACGATCGGGCTCGGCGGACATCCCCTCAGGCTAACGCGCCCCCACGACAGGAGCGCCGTCACCGCCGCGCGGCGCGCGGCGCGCGCACACCGCCTAGCATCGAACCGTGAGCCAGCCTTCTCTCGTCCTCGTCGCGAACGCCGGCGACGGCAGCATCAGCACGTTCCGCTTCACCGGATCCGGCCTCGAACCCCTCGCCGTCACCCCCGGTCTCACGGGATGCTCGACGTTCGCCGTCGACGCGGCACGGGGTCTCGTCTATGCAGCGGTGAAGGGCGACGCCGCGGGCGAACCCGCCGGCATCGTCACTCTCGCCCTCGACCGCGAGACGGGCACGCTCACCCCCCGCTCCCGCCTCGCCCTCCCCCGCGGCGGTATGAACTACCTCGCCCTCACGCGTGACGGCACCGCTCTGCTCGGAGCGGCCTACAGCGGCGGCTACGGCATCAGCGCGCCGATCACCGACGGCGTCGTCGGCGAACCGGTCTCAGTGATCGAGTACCCGAACCTTCACTCCGTGCTCGCAAGCTCCGATGGCCGCTTCGCATACTTCGTGTCGTTGGGTGCCGACCTCGTCGCGCAGTACCGCCTGGGCGACGACCTTCGACTGGAGCCGCTCAGCCCCGAGACCGTGTCGGCGCCCGCCGGCAGCGGACCTCGGCACCTCGTGCTGAACGAGACCGAGGATGCCGTCTACGTGCTCACCGAGTTCTCCGGCGAGGTGCTGCACTTCGCGCGCGACACCGCCGACGGCACGCTCGCGCTGCAGGGCGCGGCGAGCGCCGTCGACCCTTCGAAGGGACTCGGACACAGCGAGTTCGGCGCCGACCCGCGCGCGAACCACTACATCTGGGGAGCGGATCTCCACGCCGCAGGCTCTCACCACCTGTGGGCCTCGGAGCGCACCGAGAGCACCCTCGCCGCGGTGTCGGTGAACGCCGATGGCTCCCTCCGTGCGCCGGAACGCTTCTTCGTCACCGAGCCTCAGCCGCGCGGCTTCGCGGTGAGCCCAGACGGCGCGTTCCTGGTCGCCGCGGGCGAGCGCTCCACGACGGTCTCGCTCTACGCGGTCGACGAAGATGCCCTCACCCTGCTGCAGCGCGCCGAGACGGGCGCGGGCGCCAACTGGGTGCGGTTCGTCTGACCTGCACGCGGCCCGCACCCGCCTCCCTCAGTCGCGCAGCGGCACCGCCTCGACGTCTCCGGCGGCACCGACCAGCACCATGACGCGATGCGCCCGCACGCCTGAGAGCGCGGCGAGCACCGTCTCCGGCGACGGCGCCGCATCGACATCGGCGCGGCCCCACACCGTCACGGAGGCGCCGGTCGCCTCGCGGACGGCCGCCTCGACGGCGCTCGCGTCGCCTCCCGCCACGACGATGACCCGGTCGATCGCCCGGGCGGCGCTCGGTGGCACGAGGGCGCGATCGCGGCGCCACACCGCGAAGTGATAGGCGGCCACCAGCGCGGTCGCCAGCAGCAGGCCGAACGGCGCCCGGGTGCGTTCGACGATGTTCCCGCCGCTCGAATCGAGCGCCACCTCGAAGATGCGTGAGCCGATGATGAGCACCGAGACGATCGCGACCACGGCACTCACGCCGAAGACCGTCACGAGATACACACGGCGGCCGGTGGTGCCGGCATCCGCTGCCGCGCGTCCGGGCCGCCACGCCCACCACCACACCGGGGCGCCCACGAGGAGCGCGGCGATGCCGCCCAGGAGCAGCGCCCGCGGATCTTCACCCGCGAGGGGCGGCGCGAGCGTCGCCAGGAGGGCGTTGACGATCACGCCGATGCCGGATGCCGCGGAGACGAGGCCCAGCCCCGCCTCGACGAGCCTCGCGGCCGAGAGGGTGGCCGCGCCTCGCCCGCCTGCGGCATCGCCCACGATCCCGCGGTGGTAGATCCACACGATCGCCCCGATGCCGGCGGCGGCGACCGCCGTTCCCAGCGGTTCGAGGATGACCGGCCACGGTTCGGAGCGGTCGGCGATGGCGCGCAGGGCCACGTAGAGCGCCGTGCCGAGCCCGCCGAGCGACACCGCGGCAGCGCCCAGGATGCCGGTGAGGACGAGGATGACGTCGGCGAAACCGCCCGACAGGTCACGCACCCGGTCGCGTTGCCAGTGCCACCACCAGATGATCGCGCCACCGACCGACCACGCCGCCGACTGCAGCGCGGGGCGCCACCACGGGGCACCGATCACGATCTCGTCGGGCAGCGCCGCCGCGTCGAAGAGCACCGTCGCGGCGGCGATCGCCCCGCCGGCCGCGAGGATCAGTCCGTACGCGGCGCCCAGCACCGGCGCGACCGTCGCCAGTCGCAGCGGGCCCTTGCGCGGGTGGGCGGCCATCAGCCGGTGGGCCATCCAGACGAGGAGCCACGCGGCGCCGGTGCCGAACGCCGACGGCGACCAGCTTCCACCGATCGCGTCGGAGGCGACAGCCAGCAGCGATGTCGTGAACGTCACGAGCGCCACGGTCGTGATCGCCGCGAGGTAGAGCCCCCAGGCGACCGAGGCGCGGTCGGATCCCTCGAGCCGGCGCCACAGGAACCACCACAGGACAGCCGCGAGCGGCCCCCCGATGAGGGCGAACGCGAGCGACAAGGCGAGCCCCGCCGGATCGTCGCCCACCGTCGACGGCGCTTCGAGAAGCCGGCCGAAGAGCCCCGCGACCCCCGAGGCGGCGACCGTGACCAGCACGAACAGGATCGTGAAGACGATGAGACGGCGCACCGTTCCCTGCGCCCCACGGGCGGGCGTCGTGTCGGGACCGGACGCGCCGAGCCGTCCTGTGCCGTCGGTGGCCGTGGCATCCGCGCTCATCGGACGGTCTCCGCACAGATCGTGAACTGCCACGGCGTGGCCTCGATCGCCCAGCGTGCACCTTCGCGGACGAGCCGGAACTGCTCTTCGCTGCGGTACTCGGACGGGCCGAAGATGCCGCCGTTCGACGAGTACACGACCGACACGTCGACGCGGGCGGTGTCGTCGCGCTCGGTCGTCGACTCCAGCACGAGGCGCACCCCGTCCATCGAGTTCGTCTCCGCGCGCTCGCAGTCGTCCTGCACCGCGCTCGTCAGGAACGTGCGAGCCTCGGTCTCGTCGCCGGCCATGAGCGCCTGCGCGTACTGCTGCACCACCCCCTGCGGCGTCGCGGGGTCGAGCTGCTCATCGCTGCCGCGGGTGAACACGACGACGAGCGCGATCACGACGAGAGCGACGACGATCGCGACGACGATCAGGAGGGTGCGGTCAGGCCTTCGGGGGGTGGAGTCCATGCCGCCATCATGTCGGGCAAGCATGGTCGGGGTCCAGGGTCTGTGGCGGTCGCCGCCGATTCGCCTCGCGTTTCGGGGCGCGATTCAGTTGAGAGCGCGTGTCGACGACGGGATGACACCGTCTGCGTACAGGCTCTTCGCGACGTCCTGCAGCGCCGTGAGGGCGACCCGCTGCGGCAACGGCCCGTACGAGATGCGGGCGACGCCCAGCGCCTCGTACTCGGCGGCGGTCAGCGCACCCGGAAGACCGATGACCGACACCTTGCGCTCCCCGATCCCCTCCACGAGGCGCCGTGTCGTGTCGGCGTCGAGGATGCCGGGGACGAACACGAGGTCGGCGCCGGCGTCGAGATATGCGCGGCCGCGCTCGATCGCATCCGCCAGCGATTGCTCGACCGGACGGTCGCCCGCCCGCACGAAGGCGTCGGTGCGGGCATTGAGCGCGAAGGGCACGCCCTCCGCCTCCCCCGCCGCCACGATCGCCTCGACGACGGCGACCGACTCATCGAGCGGCTTGAGCCGGTCTTCGACGTTCGCGCCGACGGCCCCCACCCCGATCGCGCGACGTACCGTGTCTCCCGCGTCGCCGAAGCCCGCGTCGAGGTCGGCGCTGACCGGCACGTCGCCCGCGACGGCGACGATGCGCGCGACCATGTCGAGCATGAGGTCGCGCGGGATGTTCTCGCCATCGGCGTATCCGAAGGTCGCCGCGATCGAATGACCCGCCGTCGCGATCGCCTTGGTCTCGGGCAGCGCGAGCACGGCCTGGGCAGACACGACATCCCACACGTTGACCACCCGCAGGATCTCCGGGGCGGCGTGCAGAGAAGACAGCGTCTGGGCGCGCAGGGCACTCTGGGCGCTCTGGGCGCTCTGGGCGCTCTGGGGACGCTGGGCGGCGGTGGGGGATGCGGGGCTGGTCTCAGAGGTCATACCGCCACCGTAACGAGCGGGCACCGACACTGGAACCGGTCGCGGAGGCGGGTCAGTCGCGGCGCGCGACCGCCCGGTGCAGCAGGAAGTACACCACGACGGCGACCAGGGCCACGATCATCAGCTTGCCGATGAAGAACAGCAGGCTGAAGAGCACGTCGACGACGACCCAGGCGATGACCACCGCCACGATCACACCGACGATGGTCCAGATGCTGCTTCTCTCCATGCCCTCATTCTCTCCCGACCCGCACGCCGGAGGCTACGCTGAGGGCTCGTGACCCCGCCCGCGCCCACCGGCTCCCGCCCGCACATCGGCATCGTCGTCACCGACGTCTACTCGGCCGAAGACCCCGACCACGACACGCCGCTCCTGCTCGACGCGCTCCGCGCCCGGGGCGTCTCGGCCGATGCGGTCGTATGGCACCGCACCCCCCAGCTCGACGTGTTCGACGCCCTCGTCATCCGGTCGCCCTGGGACTACCCGGAACGGCCCGACGAGTTCGCGGCGTGGCTCGACGCGGCAGCACGACAGACCCGAGTGCACAACGACCCGGGTGTCATCGCCTGGAACCTCGACAAGTCGTACCTGCGCGATCTGGAGGCGGCCGGCATCCGCGTCGTCCCCACCGACTACTGCCGCACCGGCGAGGAGGCACGGGGCGCGCTCGCGCGCCACGGCGACGGCAGTGTCGTCGTCAAGCCCGCCGTCTCGGCCGGCGCCCGCGACACCGGTCTCTTCCACGCCGCCGACCCGCAGGCGCTCGCTCTCGCCCACCGCATCGTCGAGGCCGGCGGGGTCGCGATGGTGCAGCCGGAGATCGCCGAGCTGTCCGCCGGTGCGGAGAAGGCGCTCTACGCCATCGACGGCCACTTCACGCACGCCATCGCGAAGGGCGCGCTGCTCGCCCACGGCGGCGGCCTGCGCGGCGGCGTCTACGTCGAGAATCCCGTGCCGGTCGAGGCGACCGCCGCCGAGCGCGCCTTCGCCGACGAGGTGCTCGCCGCCGTCGTCGCCGTCACCGGCCGGCCGATGCCGCTGTACGCCCGGATCGACACGGTCGACTCCGCCCAGCACGGCCTCGTGCTGCTCGAGGCGGAACTGGTGGAACCCGCGCTGAACCTGCACGTCGTGCCGCACGTGACGGCAGCCGTCGCCGACGCGATCGTCCGCGCCGCCCGCCCCTGACCCGGGTCGGCGGACCCCCGTCAGTCGAGGAAGGCGGCGGGGTCGAACTCGTCGATGGGGATGATGCGCACGCGCGGCAGGCGCGCGTCGAACACCTGCGCGTCGTACTCCAGGTCGAAGAACTCGACACCGGGGATGGAGGCGAACTCGGCGCTGCGGAACTCCTGGAACCCGATGACCCCGATGCGGCGGCCGTCGTGGGCGAGCTCGGCGACCTCCTCGACGAAGTCGCGGTCGTGGCTCACCAGCATCACATCGGCGTCGCGCTGGGCGAGCGCCTCGAGGGTGCGCTGGATGGCGATGTCGACGACCTTGGCATCCGACGGGCCCGACAGCGGCACCGGACGGTAGCCGAGGGCGAGCAGCGCCTGCACGAACGACATCGGCAGGTGCTCGGTGGCGTTGAGGAAGAACAGCCCGCTCGCCGTCTGGTTCCAGCGGTCGGCGACGAAGGTCAGCAGGCGATCCCACCGGGGCCGCTCGTCGGGCTGCGGGCGACGCCCGAGGATCGATCCGCCGAGCGTCGCGTCGATGTTCTCACCGTCGACGAGCACCCAGGTCTTGCGTTCGGCCACCGGCACTCCTTCTGTTCGGCCCTCTCCGGGCCATGCGGCCCCTCAGCGGGCCGGGTGCTCCGACGCTAGCAGTGCGACGCCCATCAGTCGCGGTCGCCGATCTCGCGGCCGAGTCGCTGCGAGGCCCACACCGGCAGCAGCGAGAACAGGATGACGACGGTCGCGACCACGTTCACCATGCTCGCCTCGTTGGGCCTGGCCATCTGGTTCATCATCCACAGGGGCAGCGTGTCGACGCCGGGAGGGGCGGTGAAGATCGTCACCACGACCTCGTCGAACGAGAGCGCGAAGGCGAGGATGCCGCCCGCGATGAACGCCGACCGGAACTGGGGGAAGGTGATGAGCCGGAACGTCTGCCAGGGCGTCGCACCGAGGTCGCGCGAAGCCTCCTCGACGTTCGGGCTCAGGCGGCGCAGGCGTGCGAACACGTTGTTGAACACCATGACGATGCAGAAGGTCGCGTGGGCGATGATCATGCCCGCGTAGCCGACGTGGATGCCGATGGGCTCCAGGAGCTGGTTGTACGTGTTGTTGAGCGCGACACCGGTCACGACACCCGGGAGGGCGATGGGGAGGACGACGAGGAGGTTCACCGTCTGCTTGCCGAAGAACGAGTAGCGCTGGAGTGCGAAGGCGACGAGCGTTCCGAGGATCAGCGCGATGACGGTGGCGCCGAGGCCGACGAGCACCGAGTTCCACAGGGCGAGGCGGATCGGCTCGCTGACGAACGCCTTGCCCCACCACTCGAGGGAGAACCCCCGGATGGGCCAGCTTGCGATGCGCGCCTCGTTGAACGAGTTGATCATGACGAGGAACAGCGGCACGTACATGAACACGAGCACGACGGCGACGATCAGGCCCAGGCCGATCTTTGCTCCGCGGGACAGTCTCAGCATGGCGTTACATCCTCTCCAGGGCGCCCGTGCGCTGCACGCTGAGCAGGTAGATGACGACGAAGGCGATCGGAACGACCGCGAAGGCGGCGGCGATCGGGGGGTTGAGGTTGATGTTGGAGGCGATGATGCTGCCGATCATCTGCGTCGAGCCCCCCACGAACTTGGCGGCGATGTAGTCGCCGAGGCTGAGGGAGAACGTGAAGATCGATCCGGCGATGATGGCGGGCTTGATGAGCGGCAGCACGACGGTGCGGATGGTGCGCCATGCGCCGGCGCCGAGGTCGGCGGCCGCGTCGAAGAGGTTGTTGGGGAGCTGACGGATCGCGGTGTACACGGGGACGGCCATGTACGGCAGCCACAGGTAGGTGAGGGTGAGCACCACCGTCGTGATGCTGAAGCCGGGACCGCTGATGCCGAGCGGGGCGAGCGCCCAGTTGAAGAAGCCCTCGTCGGTGAAGGTGACGCGCATCGCGAGGATCTTCACGAGGTAGCCGGCCCACAGCGGCAGGGTGATCGCGACGGCCAGCAGCGCGCGAAGCCACGGCCGCGCGATCTTCGCCATGAAGATGCCGAGCGGCACGGAGATGAGGATGCTGAGGGCGGTCACGGCCAGGGCGATCCCGAGGGTGCGCAGCGCCGTCGACAGGTACGCGGGGTTGATGAGCAGCTGCTCGAAGTTCCGCAGGGTGAACCCCGGGGTCACCTTCGAGGTGAACGGGTCGGTGGTCCAGAAGGCGGTCACCAGCAGCATGGCGAGCGAGAAGATGTAGATCCCCACCAGCCACAGCAGCGGCGCTGCCAGCAGGCCCGCCAGTTGAGCGCGGCGCTTCATGCGCGTTCCCTTCGGTCGTTCGAGGAGGAGGGGGCGGGCGGCATCCGCAGGTCGGGATGCCGCCCGCCGTGGAGCGTCAGCCCTTGACGGTCAGCCAGGCGTCGGTCCACTGCTGGAAGTTGGTGCAGGTCACGTCGGTGCGACCGTCGATGCACTGCTCGATGGGGGTGGTCCAGAACCACACCTTCTTGAAGTACTCCTCGTCGGTGGCGTTGAAGTACTCGCAGTGGGCGGCGGCCTCGTCGCTCGTCTCGCAGAACGCGGCGTTGGCGGGCGCCATGCCGAAGTTCATCGCGATCGCGCCGTTGACCTCGGGCGAGCTGGTGTAGTCCATCCAGGCGTATGCGCAGTTGGGGCTGTCGGACTTCGACGACAGCATCCACGCGTCCGACCAGCCGGTCGAGCCCTCTTCGGGCAGCACGCTCTTGAACTTGTCGTCTTCGGTGAGCTTGCGCAGCACCTCCCACGAAGTGCCGAGCACCGTGTTGCCACCGACGAACGAGGTGATCTGCGCGGCGGGGTCGGCCCAGTACTCCGACACGATCGAGTTCTGCTTCTTCAGCAGGTCGATGGCGGCATCCAGCTGCTTCTGGTCGAGCGCGTAGGGGTTGGTGATGCCGAGGTCGGGCTGGGTGGCCATGAGGTACACCGCGGCGTCGGCGATGTAGATCGGGGCGTCGTAGGCGATGACCTTGCCGGCGTAGGGGCTGTCGGCCTCCCATGCGACATCCCAGCTGGTGGGCTCCTCGGTGACGACGTCGCTGTTGTACTGGAGGATGTTCGCGCCGCGACCGATCGGGATGCCGTAGCTCTTGCCGTTGATGGTGTCGTAGAGCTGGCCCTTCATGCCCTCCACGATGTCGTCGCCGAAGTTCTCGATGAGGTCGAGGTTCAGCGGCGCGACGTCGCCACCGGCGATGAGGCGCAGGCTCGCGTCGCCGGAGGCGGAGACGAGGTCGTAGTCGCCCGAGCGCATGAGCTGGACCATCTCGTCGCTCGTGCCGGCGACGCGGCGGTTGACGACGCAGCCGGTCTCTTCGGTGAATGCGTCGGACCATGCGGGCTCGACGAAGCCGCTCCACGCGACGATGTCGACGGAGCCTTCGAAGTCGCCCATCTTCTCGTGCATGGGCACATCGGGGACGTCGATCTGGAGACCGCCGGCGCCGGTGCCTCCGTCGGGAGTGGTCGAACACGCGGTCAGCACCAGTGCTGCCGCAGCCAGCGCCGCGGCGCCGGTGAAGATCCTGCTTCTCATGTGTAGCTCCTTCGTTCTCTTGGTGTGGGTGGGTGGTGCGCTCGGGTGGTGCGTCGGGGGCGTCGGGGTCAGCCGGCGACCGCGGGTGCGGCCTCGGGCAGCGTGGCGGCGTGGTCGATCGTCCAGGCCACCCGCACGCGGTCGCCGCGCTCGACGCGGACGTCGGCGGCGGGGTGATGCGTGTTCTGCGTCTCGGCGATCAGCCGCACGCCGTCTTCGGCGTCGATGAGCACACGGGTCGTCGGGCCGGTGTAGACGATCTCGGCGACGGTGCCGCTCATGACGACGGCGCCCTCACCGGCATCCGCCTCGGCATCGAGGAGCCGCACGCGCTCAGGGCGGATGCTGACGACCTGTGCCTGACCGGTGAGACGCTCCGAGACCGCGGCGGGGATGATGTTCGACAGCCCCAGGAACCGTGCGACGAACTCGGTCTGCGGGTACTCGTAGACCTCCCGCGCCGTTCCGATCTGCTCGATGCGCCCGTCGTTGAACACCGCGACCCGGTCGCTCAGTGTGAGCGCCTCCTCCTGGTCGTGCGTCACGAAGATGAACGTGATGCCGACCTCGCGCTGGATGCGCTTGAGCTCGATCTGCATCTCTTCGCGCAGCTGCTTGTCGAGGGCGCCGAGGGGTTCGTCGAGGAGCAGCACGCGGGGGCGGAGGATGAGGGCGCGCGCGAGGGCGATGCGCTGCCGCTGCCCGCCCGAGAGCTGGTGCGGCAGTCGGCCGGCCACGTGCGAGAGGCGCACCTGGGCGATGGCGTCGGCCACGGCACCGTCGCGTTCGGCGCGGCTCTGCCCACGCACTCTGAGGCCGTAGGCGACGTTCTCGGCGATCGTGAGGTGGGGGAACAGCGCGTAGTCCTGGAACACGGTGTTCACCTGGCGCTGGTGCGGAGGCGTGCGGGTGACGTCGTCGCCGCCGATGCGGATGGAGCCGGCGGTGACGTCTTCGAACCCGGCGATCATGCGCAGCACGGTGGTCTTGCCCGAGCCCGACGGACCGAGCATGGAGAGGAACTCGCCGCTGCGCACCGTCAGGTCGAGGTCGCGCACCGCGGTCATGGTGCCGAACGTCTTGGTCACCGAGGTGAGGACGACCTCGCCCGTGGCATCCGCAGTCGGCTGGGCGGTTTCGGTGGACGGGTTAGTCGGCATGCAGAACTCCTCGGGACGACGCTGTGCTCCAAGCACAGTAAACATATAGAAGCAGAGGTTATATTTCAAGCGTGTAACACGCAGATGACGTCACCTGCATCTGCGTTCAGGTCTCGGTGAGAGGATGTGACCGTGAACAGCCAGACCGCGGCGACCCAGCGCCGTCCGCACCGCCTCCAGGGGGCGATGTTCACCCCGATCGGAGACGCCGGGCGCGCCGAGCTCGTCGAGAAACGGCTGACCGACGCGATCACCGGAGGTCACCTGCGAGCGGGCGACCGCCTGCCCTCGGAGGCCGACCTGGCCCGCACCATGGGAGTCTCCCCCGTCACCGTCCGCGAAGCTCTCATGGGTCTGCGCACCCGGGGGCTCGTCGTCACCCGCCGCGGGCGCCACGGCGGCAGCTTCGTCTCGGAGAGCGCCGACCCGCTCGCTTTCGCCCGCGACGCGCTGCGTTCACTCTCACGCCTCGCGCTGCGAGATCTCGGCGCTCACTACGCCGCCCTCACCGTCGCGGGCGTGCGGCTGGCCGCGCGGCGAGCCACGGAGTCCGAGGTCGGCTCGATCCGCACCCGCCTCGCCCGACTCGACACCGACGACCCCGCCTCGTGGCGCATGTCGATGGACGACCTGCAGCTCGAACTCGTCGCGCTCAGCCAGTCGGCGCGGATCACCCGCGACCAGATGAAGCTTCAGGCCGAGATGTCGTCGCTGCTGAGACTCCTCGACGTCGACCCCGACACGCGTTCACGCCAGCGGGCGCGCTTCGAGGGCGTGCTCGATGCCGTCGAGAGCGGTGACGACCATGCGGCCGCGGAGGCCATCGAATCGGCCATCGAAGACCTCATCCGTGCCCTCGACGCGCTGCACATGGAGCAGTCCGACTCCTGATCGCCGGCTCGGTCCGAGTACGATGCCGAAAACGAGGACTGTTCGACACCCCCATCCCGACGAACACCCCACCGAGGAGGCACCGTGGCTCCGGTGATCACCGAGACCATGACGGCGGCGAGCGCGACCGAGCGCGGCGCCGAGGTCGTCGCGTCGTACTTCGCCGCCCATCTGCCTCGCCTCGCGGCGCATGCGGATGCCATGGCCGCGACGATCGCCGGCCACGGCCGCGGGTCGCTGACGGCATCCCGCATCGACGATCTCATCGAGCCGCACGCGTTCGACCTGCTCGACCACCCCGACGAACCGGTCTACGGGGCGGGGTTCATCGCCGCGACCGACCTGCTCGCCGACGCCCCGAGCCACCTCGCCTGGTGGCAGGGGGCCGACCGGCGGCGGCTCGTCTTCCCGGCGCAGTCGGTGAAGCAGGCGATCGACTACCGCGACCTGGAGTGGTTCCGCGTGCCCGCCACCACCGGCACGCCACATGTCGCCGGTCCCTACGT
>JAEYVZ010000018.1 GCA_023431405.1 Actinomycetes bacterium | reverse complement strand
GCGCTTGCGCTTCGCGCCGGTGTGCACGGTCTCGCCGCCGGCGATGCGTCGCGCGAGGTCTTCGTACTCGTCGGCGACCCGATCCCAGCGGAACTCGCTCGCCGCGCGCCGCCGTGAGCGCTCGCCGAAGGCGTGGGTCTGCGTCGCGTCGGATGCCAGGGCGTCGAAGTGGGCGCGCACGCCATCGGCATCCGCGAAGAACCACCCCTGCTCGTCGAGCGTCTCGCGGTTGAAGCCCACGTCGTAGGCGATCGTCGCGGTGCCGGCGCCCATGGCGCGCAGCAGCGACGGGTTGGTCCCGCCCACGGAGTGGCCGTGCAGGTAGGTGTGCGCGTGGAAGTAGAGCGCGTCGAGGAGGTCTTGGTCGTAGACGCCGCCGAGGAGCCGGATGCGTTCGTCGCCTCCGGCGACGGCGTGGATGCGCTGGGTGTAGTCGGCGCTGTACGGCGCCGATCCGACGACCACGAGCGGCATCCGTGCCGCGCTCGCCCGGTAGCCCTCGACGATCTCGAGCACATGGTTCTCGGGCTCGAACCGCGCGACGACGAGGTGGTAGCCGCCGGGTTCGAGTTCGAGGCCGCGCACCCCCGCCTCGGACGCCTCCATGAGGATCGGCGCGCCGTAGCGGATGAGCTCGGTGTCGACGTCGAACTCGTCACGGTAGTAGTCGGCGATGCCCGGTGCGTCGGCGATCAGCGCGTCGGCCCAGCTCACCCCGAACTGCTCCGCCCAGCGGTAGTAGGCCTTGCCGCGGCTGCCCCACTTCGATCGCTTCCACTCCAGCCCGTCCATGTGGAGGGCGGTGGGGATGCCGCGGGCGCGCAGCATCGGGAGGAAGGGGGAGTTCGCTGCGTTGAACACGAATGCGGCATCCGGGCGGGCACCGAACACGGCCCGCATGGTGGACAGGCCCGTGTGGCTGAGCGTCTCGAGCTGCTTCACGGGGAGGGCCGGCAGGTGCACGACCTTCATCCCGCGATACTCCGGGTCTCGGCGCTGCGACCCGCGCGTGAACACCGTGACCTCGTGTCCGCGCTCCGCGAGCCGGTACCCCACCTCTTCGACGGCCGTCTCGAACCCGCCGTAGGCCGCCGGCACCCCGCGGGTGCCGATCATCGCGATCGAGAGCGTGGAGGTCGGCGAGGTCGTGTCTTCCTGTCGGTCGTCGGCCGACTCTGTGAGATCAGAGGGCCGACCGGCGCGGTCGAGGGTGTCGCCCTGCGAGGTCAATACGCCCCCTCGGGCTTGATCATGACTTTAGCGGTACGCCACATGAGCACGATGTCGCTGAGCACCGACCAGTTCTCCACGTAGCGAAGATCGAGTCGCACGCTCTCCTCCCAGGAGAGGTCGCTGCGCCCGCCCACCTGCCAGGGGCCGGTGATGCCCGGCTTGATGTACAGGCGGCGGAACACGGTGCCGTCGTACGCGGTGACCTCGGAGGGCAGCGGCGGGCGCGGGCCCACCACGCTCATGTCGCCGCGCAGCACGTTCCAGAACTGCGGCACCTCGTCGAGCGAGTAGCGGCGGAGGAAGGAGCCGATGCGCGTCACGCGCGGGTCTTCCTTCATCTTGAACAGGGGCCCGGCGCCCTCGTTCGCCTCGAGGAGCTTCGCGAGCTCCGCCTCGGCGTTGACGCGCATCGAGCGGAACTTGACCATCTTGAAGGTGCGGCCGTCGCGGCCCACCCGCTCCTGGTGGAAGAAGGCGGGGCCCGGGTCGTCGATCTTGATCGCCAGGGCGATGACGAACGCGAACGGCGCGAAGCACAGCAAAGCGAGACCCGACACGGCGATGTCGAGCGCCCGCTTGATGAGGTGCGCGCCGCCGTCGAACGTCGGGATGCGCACGTGGATGAGCGGCATCCCCTCGACCGGCCGCAGCGACATGCGCGGACCTGCGACGTCGGCGATGCGGCTCGAGAGCACGAGCTCGGCAGCCGTTCCTTCGAGCTCCCATGCGAGGCGCTTGATGTAGCTCGGGTCGCCCGTGGGCTGGCCGGCCACGATGATCGTGTCGGCGCGCAGCCCCGCAGCGGCCCGCGGCACCGCATCGGCACCGCGGACCACAGCGTAGGTGTGGTCGTCGACCCGCAGCGAGTCGATGTCGTCGTCGAGCACGGCCGTCCCCACGACCGTGTACCCGAGCTTGCCGTCTCCGCCCAGAGTGCGGATGGCGTATTCGACGTCGTCGCGCGAACCGACCACGATCGTGCGCGAGCAGTAGCGGCCCGCCGCGCGCTGGCGCACGAGCCACCGGCGCGACAGCCACCGCGAGACGATGAGGGCGAAGCCGCCCGCAGGGAGTCCCCAGAACAGCTGCGAGCGCACCCCCTCCCACTCGAACAGCACATACAGCATCGCGAGCGTGCCCAGAGCGAACCCGGTCGCGTGCGCGACGCGGGTGTACTCCTTGGCCCCTCCGCCCAGGATGGCGGGCTCGCGCGTGTTCAGCACCGCCAGCGCCACCAGCCACAGCACAGCAGCGATGAGCGGCGCCCGCAGCAGCAGCCACGGGTCTGCCATCATCGCCGGCGCGGAAGCGCCGAACAGCGAGATCGCGGATGCCAGTGCGCTCGCCAGCAGCACGATGACCGTGTCGGTCACGTGCAGGCGTGCGCGGAAGCGACGCTCCCACTGCTGCCGACTCACGACGGCGGCGGATGCGCGCGGTGCGACCGGCGCGACGCGGCGCGGCGCGGTCAGCGATGCCAGATTCGGGAAGGCCAGCGAAGACGCGACCTCATCGATCGCGCTCATCGCGCGTTCCCCCGAACGAATTTCGTCAGCATTGTGCCCCCCAGCAACATGCGACAGTCACAGGCTCATGAGCCGATGACCCTCCCCAGTGAACGCCATGATCCCCCGATCACGCGACGACCCCACTCGTTTCGCGCGGCGTTCATTTGCGAGTGTAGCGGCGTTCACCCGATCCCGCGACCATTTTGCGGCGCCGGCGCGAAATCGATCCCGGTTCTCTCCGCGCCTAGCCGAGCGACGCCACGTACTCGCGCAGGCTCTCCGCGGCGTCGCGGGGCTGGAAGCCGGTCGCTTCGATCCGGGTGAGGTCGAGCACGCTCCAGCGGGGGCGCGGTGCGACGGGGCCGGATGCCGTGGCGAAGTACTCGTCGGTGCTGACCCCGGTGACCTTCGCGGGGTCGGCACCGCGAAGCCGGAACACGTCGCGCGCGATCTGCGCCCACGACGTCGGATCCCCGGCGCCGGTGAGGTTGTAGATCCCGAACGGCGCGTCGGTGGAGAGCAGGTGCAGGATGCCGCGTGCGATCTCGTCGGTGAAGGTGAGCCGTCCGTGCTGGTCGTCAACGACCCCCGGCTCGACGCCCCGGTCGGCGAGCGAGGCCATCGTCCTGACGAAGTTCCTCCCCTCGCCGACCACCCACGAGGTGCGCACGATGTAGTGGCGCGGCACCGTCGCGGCGATCGCGTCTCCGGCGGCCTTGGTCTGCCCATACACCCCGAGCGGGCAGACGCGGGCGTCCTCTGTGTACGGGGTGTCCGCCGTGCCGTCGAACACGTAGTCGCTCGACACGTGCACGAGTGTGAGGCCGTGGGCGATGGCGATGCGGGCGAGGGCGGCGACGCCGGTGGCGTTGGCATCCCATGCCTGCACGCGCCCCTCGGGCGTCTCGGCGTGGTCGACGGCCGTGTAGGCGGCGGCGTTGACGATGGCGGCGTAGTCACGCCAGTGACGCGCGGTCTCCAGCGTCGGAGAAGTCAGGTCGAGGTCATCGCGGGTCGCGAACTCCACGTGTGCGTCGCCCGCCGTCGCCGCCCGCAGCGCCCGGCCGACCTGGCCGTCGGCGCCGAGCACGAGCACCTTCTTCGGAGCGAGAGGAACGGCATTCGAAAGCAGCGGGTGCGCGAGGTCTTTCGCGGAGATCTCCGCGCGGTCGAGGGGGATCGGCCACAGGATGCCGAGGGCGGGATCGCCGAGGTTCACGAACGAGTACGCGGCATCCGGTGACCAGTGGTCGTTCACGAGGTACGTGTAGGCCGTGTCGGGTTCGAGGGTCTGGTACGAGTTGCCGACCCCGCGGGGCACGAAGACGGCCGTCGACGGGTCGATCTCGGCAGTGAAGACGGTGCCGAACCCCGGCCCTTCGCGCAGGTCGACCCAGGCGCCGAAGATACGACCGGTCGCCACCGACACCCACTTGTCCCACGGTTCGGCGTGGATGCCGCGCGTGGTGCCCACCGCGTCGTTGAACGACACGTTGTTCTGCACCGGGCCGAAATCGGGAAGGCCGGCGGCGGTCATCTTCTCGCGCTGCCAGTTCTCCTTGAACCATCCGCGCGAGTCGCCGTGCACCGGCAGGTCCCACAGGGTGAGGCCTTCGATAGGGGTCTGATGCGCCGCGAGCCCCTTGCCGTAAGCCGTCATCACTGACCTTTGCTGGCGTAGAACGCCTCGACGGCGTCTTTGCTCGGCGCCCACCACTGCTCGTTCCGGCGATACCAGTCGATGGTGTCGGCGAGCCCGTCTTCGAAGCGCGTGTAGCGGGGCTCCCAGCCGAGCTCGGTGCGCAGCCTCGTCGAATCGATCGCGTACCGCAGGTCGTGGCCGGGGCGGTCGGCGACGAGGTCGTAGTCACCGGCATCGTCGCCCATGAGCGTGAGGATGAGCTCCACGACCTCCTTGTTGTTCTTTTCGCCGTCGGCGCCGATGAGGTACGTCTCGCCGAGCACGCCCTTGTCGAGGATCGTCAGCACCGCCGAAGAGTGGTCGTCGGCGTGGATCCAGTCGCGCACGTTCTCGCCCGTGCCGTACAGGCGAGGGCGGATGCCGCGGATCACATTGGTGATCTGGCGGGGGATGAACTTCTCCACGTGCTGGTACGGGCCGTAGTTGTTGGAGCAGTTGGAGATCGTCGCGCGCACGCCGAAGGAGCGCACCCAGGCCCGTACGAGCAGGTCGGAACCGGCCTTCGTCGACGAGTACGGCGACGAGGGGTTGTACGGCGTCGTCTCGGTGAAGCGGGCCGGATCGTCGAGCTCCAGGTCTCCGTACACCTCGTCGGTGGAGATGTGGTGGAAACGGGTATCGTGTCGCCGCGCCGCCTCCAGAAGGGTGTACGTGCCCACGATGTTCGTGTCGAGGAACGGACGCGGATCGTGGAGCGAGTTGTCATTGTGCGACTCGGCGGCGAAGTGCACCACGGCATCCGCTCGGCCCATGAGGTCGTCGACCACGGCGGCATCGGTGATGTCGCCCTTCACGAACCGCAGCCGCGACTCGGGAAGGCCCTCGAGGGAGGCGATGTTGCCCGCGTAGGTGAGCGCGTCGAGCACGGTCACGTGGTGGTCGGTGTGCGCGATGACATGGCGCACGAAGTTCGATCCGATGAAGCCGGCGCCGCCGGTGACGAGCAGGTCGGTCATCACTTGCCTCGTTCCAGAGTCTTGAGCAGGTAGCTTCCGTAACCGGACTTGACGAGCTTCTCCGCCCGTTGGCGAAGCTCGTCGTCCGACAGGAAGCCTTGACGCCACGCGACCTCTTCGGGAACGCCGATCGACATGCCCGTGCGGCGCTGGATCGTGCGCACGTACTCGGCGGCGTCGGTCATCTGGTCGAAGGTTCCCGTGTCGAGCCATGCGGTGCCGCGGGGCAGCACCTCGACCTGGAGCCTCCCGCGCTCGAGGTACGAGCGGTTGATGTCGGTGATCTCGTACTCGCCGCGCGCCGAGGGCTGCAGGGAGCGTGCGATCTCGATCACCTCGTTGTCGTAGAAGTAGAGACCGGGCACCGCGTAGTTGCTGCGGGGTGCGGCGGGCTTCTCCTCGATGGAGATCGCGCGGCCGTCGTCATCGAACTCGACGACGCCGTATGCCTGCGGTTCGGCGACCCAGTACGCGAAGATCGCGCCGCCGTCGATGTCGTGGAAGCGTGACAGCTGGGCGCCGAGACCGGGCCCGTAGAGCAGGTTGTCGCCGAGCACGAGGGCGACGGGGTCGTCACCGATGAAGTCGGCACCGATCGTGAACGCCTGGGCGAGGCCATCGGGCGACGGCTGCTGCGCGAACGTCAGCGACACCCCGAACCGCGACCCGTCACCCAGCAGCCGTTCGAAGAACGGTGCGTCGTGCGGGGTCGTGATGACGAGGATCTCCCGGATGCCGGCGAGGATCAGCGTCGACAGAGGGTAGTACAGCATCGGCTTGTCGTAGACGGGAATGAGCTGTTTGGAGACCCCCAGCGTGATCGGATGCAGCCGCGTCCCCGAGCCCCCAGCGAGAATGATGCCTTTCACCCGCCCATCGTCGCACACGCCCCGCCCCGGCCACGGGGGAGTCCGCGGCGCCGCGTGCGTGCGTGCCGTGCCGCCTGCGCGCACCCACGATGCGCCGGGGCGAAGAGGTAGCCCTCGTCGAAGGCGCGGTCAAGGCCCTCTTCGACGTGCCGTCGGCGGCCTACTCTCGACGCCCAGGCTCCACGAGAGATGAGAAGACGATGTCCGACACGCTCGATGCACGCATGCCGCGGATGCGAGACCGGCATCCGATGTCCGCACCGCCTCGCGCCGCGCAGCCTCACCCGCACACGACGACCACCTCGGGCGACCCCGAGCCGCGCGTGCGCTGGGAGCGCGCCGGGGCCGACTGCTACGCGGTGCTGTTCGACAGCACGCTCATCGGGTTCATCGACGTGGCGGGGCGCGTGTTCGTGGCGCTCGTCGGGCGGCGCTACGACCAGGCGATGGAAGTGGGTCAGTCGGTCGTCTTCGCGAAGGCCGTCGACGCCGTCGTGGCCGCGGTGCGCCCCGGCTACCTCCGCTGACTGCGCCGCCCGTCATCGCCGCTTCGCGCGCGCCGGGCGAGATCAGGTCGTTCCGAGATGTCAAGGCCCTACATACCGGAACAGATCCGGGAGATGGTGCGGCCCTGGACGTCGACTCGACCGTTCGTCCCGGAGGTGCTCCATGTCCGTTCCGTCTCACCCTGATGCCTCGCATCTGATCCTCGACCCCCTGTCCGAGCGCGCCTGGCGGCTGCGCGACCGCTCGTTCGCGGTCAGTGACGCCGACAGTGTCGTCGCATACATCGAGCAGCGTGCCGACGCGCTCTATGAGGTCACCTGGGTCGCGCACGCCGTCGGCGTCGCCGTGTACGAGACCCTGGAGGAACTGCTCCACGACGCCGCGGAGCTGTTCGCCATGACCAAGCCGCGCGGGTCGACGAAGCCCATCCCGATCCCGCACCGACCGCCGCTGGCGCTCACGTGACGGCGCTCGGCGCCGGTCCCAGTCCTTCTCTGTGGCAGCTGACGGGCCCACAGCCGCGAGGCGGCGACGCGCTGCCCACCACGGCCGAGATCGTCGTCGCGGGCGGCGGTCTGGCGGGGCTTGCGACCGCCCTCGAGCTGTCGCGGGCGGGCCACGAGGTCGTCGTGGTCGAAGCCGATCTGCTCGGCGGCCGCACGACGGCGCGCACCACCGGCAAGGTGAGCCTGCTGCAGGGGTCGACGGTGTCGCGGGTACGCGCGCACGGCGGCGACGACGCGGTGGCGGCCTATCTCGACGCCAATATCGCCGGGGCGGCGTGGCTGCGCCGCGAGCTCGAGGAGGTCGCGGGCGCGATCGACGTGCGCACCGCGTACACCTACGCCACCACGGCGGAGGGCGAGCACTCCCTCGCCGCCGAAGCCGAAGCCATGTCGATCGGCGGTCATCCCGCCGAGGTGATCACCGAGGGCGCGATCGGGCTGCCGTATGCCGTGACCGGCGCCCTCCGCCTCACCGACCAGGCGCAGCTGCATCCTCTCGTCGCGGCCGCGGCGCTCGTCGACCGCATCCGCGCGGCAGGCGGGCGCCTCGTCGACCGATGCCGCGTGACGAGCGTGCACGCCACCCGAGACGCCGTGGAGGTCGACACGTCGCGCGGCCGGGTCGTCGCCGACCGCCTGATCGTGGCGACCGGTTCGCCCATCGTCGACCGCTCCCTGCTGTTCGCGACGCTCAAGCCCGAGCGTCAGGCGGTCGTCGCCTTCCGGATGCCGGACGGGCAGCCGGCGCCCCCGGGCATGTACCTGTCGGTCGATCCCGTGGGCCGCTCGGTGCGCTCCGACGTCGACCGCGACGGGGCGCCCGCCATCGTGGTCGCCGGCGGCGAGATCGTGACTGGGCGCGCAGACAGCATCGGAGACCTGCGCGACGGCGTCGTCGCGTGGACGGCGACCCACTTCCCGGGCGCCGAGCCCATCACATGGTGGGCTGCACAGGACTATCGGATGACGACGGGGCTCCCGTTCACCGGTGCCGTCGCTGGAGGCCGGGGACGCGTCTTCGCCCTGACCGGCTTCGCGAAATGGGGCATGACGAATGCCGCGGCGGCCGCCCTCGCCGTCACCGGCGAGCTTCACGGGCGTCCGCCGCAGTGGCACCGCCGCCTGCGCGAGCGCCACCACGGCCTCAAAGACGTCGTGTCGACGGTCGAAGCCAACGCCGCCGTCGGCGCGCGCATGGTGTCGGGGTGGGCGGCGCCGGGCACCGGAAGCGCGCCGTCACCCGAGCGGGCGCACGTCGGACGCGACGGCATCCGTCCCGTCGCTGAGTCGACGGTGGACGGGGTGACGTGCCGCCTTTCCGCGGTGTGCACCCATCTCGGGGGGATCGTGCGGTGGAACGACGCCGAGAGGTCGTGGGACTGCCCGTTGCACGGGTCGCGTTTCGCTGCCGACGGCACCGTCATCGAAGGGCCGGCCACGCACGACCTCGCGCCGGTGGGGCAGACGCGCGACGACACCCCCCGAAATGAGGATGCTCTCACATAGCCGTGCCGGACGCTCGAACTGACCTGCGGCCGCCCGAACTGGGGCAGTCTGGAAGGAACCGGACGCACGCCGTCGAGCTTTCGAGGAGACGTGGCACGCACAAACCGACCTCGGTGGGCGTGTGGCCAGATCAGGAGCCCACAACATGGGCAAGTTCACCTACGCGACCGGCGTGAGGGTCGATTTCGAAGACCGCGTGCTCGCGCACCTGCAGGTCGTCATCTCCAACAAGCTCCGCCGCGGCGAATCGTTCGTCTTCACCTGGCGTGACGACGCGAGCCTCGGCGACGGACGCACATCGGTGTGGCTCAACGCCAATCTCCCGATGTCGTTCAAATACTTCGGCAGCCGGCCCCCGGCGCTCAACCGCACCTGGGTCGAGGCGCTCGCCATCACCGCCAACTCGCCGACCGGCCTCTACGTGGTGCCGGAACCGGCCGACATCGTCACGTCGCCTCCCGACGTGGTCTGAGTCCCCCACTGGGGATGCCGGTCACGGCCAGTCGTCGCCGGCATCCCCGGCCTCTTCGTCTTCGAGCTCGATGCTCTCCAGCCGCACGGTGGAGTAGGGGCCGATGAGCACTTCGATCAGCCGGGTCGGCGAGATGCGGATGGGCACCCAGCGTGCGCCGTCGCGGGCGGCAGACTCGGCTGCGTCGCGGAAGCGCTCGACCTCGTCGATCGGAAGGCGGATCTCCTCGGTGCCGATGACGGCGTGATAGGCGTGTGTCATTTCGGTCCTCCCGGGCGATGTCGGCCTCGCCCGTCGCCGGAGACACTAACCGCGTCTGTCGGTCTGACAAGGACCCTTGAACGTCGCCGACGGCCGTGGTACCCCGACCGTCGGCGACGCGGTGCAGCCCACGCCCGCGGGGGGTCGGGCGGGACTGCGGCTCAGGAGATCGGACGTGTGCCCGACGTGCGGGCGCTCCGATCGCGTCCGACGGCGAGGCCGAGGACGATCATGCCGACGGCCAGCCCGAAGTGGAGCCAGTTGTCGGCCTCATTGAGGGGGACGAAGTTCACATCCGGAGCGTGCACGGCGAACAGGCCGAACACCCAGAGGGCGATGTACACGACGCCGCCCCAGATGAGGTAATTGCGCGACGGGACGGCGCGCACCGCGGCCGCGACGCCCGCGACGGCGAACAGCAGGTGCACGGCGTTGTGGAGCACCGACACCTGGAAGACGCCGAACAGCATCGCCTCTGACTGGGTGCCCGCGCCGTGCAGCTGGTCGACGTCGTGCGTGAGCCCCGGGATGAACCCGGCGACGCCTACGAGAAGGAAGACGAGGCCGACGATGAGGGCGGTCTTCTGGATCGCGGTGGCCGCGTATCCCGTGTCGGCCGCGGGTCGTGCCTGCGGGTCGCGTCGGGAGTCGGTCATGGGGGAATCCCTTCGTGGTCGAGCGGTGCGTGCCTCGCCGGCGGTTCCTCGCCGGCGGTTGCGACGCTAGGGATCGGCGTGGAGGGCACGGAGGGGGTTGACATCGAAGGGACTGCTTGCCAAAGCGGACGGTCTCGCCGCTGTCAAGCCTCTCGGCGCCGGGCGCGCGCCGGTCGTACGGTCGCGCCGTGGATGACGGAATGCTGCGCGTCGACGGACTCCTCCCTGAGCTTGCGGCGGGGGAGGTGCGCATCGGCACGTCCGGCTGGAGCTACGAGCACTGGCGCGGAGTGCTCTACGCGCCGGGGGTGGCTTCGACCCGCTGGCTCGACGTGTATGCCGAGGTGTTCGACACGGTCGAGCTGAACACGAGCTTCTACCACTGGCCGCGCGTCGAGACGTTCCAGAAGTGGGCGGGTCGCCTGCCGTCGGGGTTCCTCCTCACGGTGAAGGGCCCTCGGGGGTTGACGCACGCGAAGGGAGTGCTCGATCCGGGCCGGTGGACCGATCGCCTCGCCGACGGCCTGTCGGGGCTCGGCGACACCGCCGGTCCCCTCCTCCTGCAGCTGCCACCCGACCGGCCCCGCGACGACGCACACCTCGCAGCACTGCTGCAGGCGGTGCCCGCCGGTCGCCGCGCGGCGGTGGAGCTGCGGCATCCCTCATGGGTGCACGACGACGTGTTCGCTCTCCTCGAGCGGTTCCGGGCCTCGTACTGCGTCATGAGCGGCGCACATCTGCCGTGCGAGCTGCGGGCGACATCCGACCAGGTCTACGTGCGATTCCACGGACCCGATCGCGAGCATCTCTACGCCGGTGGGTACTCCGATGCCGACCTCGACTGGTGGGCGTCGCGCATCGACGAGTGGCGCCGCAGCGGGAGGGCCGTGCTCTGCTACTTCAACAACGACGGAGAAGGGCATGCCGTGCGCGACGCGCGACGACTGCGCGAGCGGGTGGAGGGGAGCGGGCCGCGGTGATGGCTCTGCGGTGCTGTCAATCCCCTCGGCAGGCGACCCGCGGGCGGGGATGCTGGGGCCAACGAAGGGAAGGACCGTCATGACCGAGCACGAACAGGACCGCCACCCGAGCCAGGCTGAGGGCGAAGATCCGCAGGCGCAGCCGACCGGTGAGGACGCGCCTCAGACCGGCCACCCGTCGCAGGCGGAAGGCGAGGACCCGGCCGCTCCTGCCGACGGCGACGACGTCGGCGACGACGCCTGATCACTCCCCCTCGACGGAGCTCTCGCCGTGGGGGGCGCCCACGGGCTTCGACTCGCTCGAACCGCGCTGTCGCAGGTAGATCGAGAAGGTGACCATGGCACCCACGGCGAGCAGCTCCGACTGCCAGTTCTGGAGCGTGCGGTTCCAGAACTCGGGAGACGCCACGTAGTCGAGCCAGGTCTCCGGCGGCAGGCCATGGAGCGCGTTCTGCTGATTCGCGAGTGTGGTGCCCGCGAGAGACTGCGCCCACCACGACGCGAGGAAGATCGCGCCCATCACGATCAGCAGCGAGTTCGACAGCAGCCACAGCCGGAATCCGCGCACCTTGGCCCACGCGGGAGAGTCGGCGCGGGCGTACGGGCCGACGAGCTGCTCCTCGTCGGTGCCCACGCCGCTGTCTCCGGGCTTCTTCGATTCGGGCGACCCGCGCTGGATCAGCCACACGGTCGCCAGGATGAAGAGGAAGAACTGCAGGAACTCCGACTGCCAGTTCTCGGCGACATCGACGATGAAATCCGACGACGTCACGTATGTCAGGTAGGGGATTTCCGGCGCTCCGTGCATGAGCTGCTGCTCGTTCGTGTCTGCGTGGCCCGCGATCGACTGGCCGAACAGCGTCACGAAGAACAGCGCGAGGAAGGCCACGCTCAGGCCGTTGTCCCTGAGGAAGCCGCGCACCTCACGCCCCCGCGAGAGGGAGGGCGATCATCACCGCGAGTCCGACGGCGATGACGCCCGTCCAGACCCAGAAGACGACCCGCATGCCGGTCGTCTCGACCGGCGGAGTCTCGGACATCGTGGTCAGCCCTCGCCGCTCCCCGAGGCGGTGGCGTCGTCGGCGTTGCGCGGTGGCTCGTCGAGGGCGAAATCAGGCTTCGCGAGGGCGTCGCCGCGCAGTTCGTCACCGAGGCCGTCTCC
>JAEYVZ010000006.1 GCA_023431405.1 Actinomycetes bacterium | reverse complement strand
CGCATACTCGACGCGGGCGCGCACGGGGCCGCGGGCGCGGTCGTCGCTGAAGTCGATGACCGGACCGGCCGTGGCCCACTCGTCGACGGCGATGTCGAGCGGCGTGTGCGGGATGCCGGCCTCGTGCTGCACGAGCTGCAGCTCATAGGCGAACTCGGCAGCCGACGCGTGGCGGGCCTCGGGGTTGCGTGCCATCGCCCGCGCGAGGGTCGCCTCGAGCCGTGGCGAGACGTCGGGTCGGCCGACCGGGGTGTAGACGGCGCGACGGATGCGCGACTTCAGATGCTCTCGCGTGTTCTGCCCGCTCCCGGCCTTCTCGAAGGGGCTGCGCCCGGCCAGCAGCGAGTACACCGTGGCGCCGAGGCTCCACACTTCGGCGGCGATGGAGCCCGGAATGCGCTCGTCGACGATCTCCGGCGCGCTCCAGGGCACGGACATGGCGAACACCTCGTCGGGGCCTGTCCGGCCGCTGACCGCCGCGGCGATGCCGAAATCGCTCAGGACGGGAGCGCCGAAGGCGGTGATGAGGATGTTCGACGGCTTGATGTCGCGGTGGAGGAGACCCGAGCGATGCGCGGTCTCCAGCGCCGAGGCGATCTTGATGCCGATCTGGAGAACCTCGGTCACCGGCATCTGTTCGCGACGGTAGCGCGTGGTCAGCGATGTCGGGCAGTACTCCATGACCAGATACGGGCGTCCGTCGGCCGAGATGCTCGCCTCATACACGGTGAGGATCGACGGATGCGCGCTCAGTCGCGCCATCACGTCGGCCTCCGCATTGAACATGCGCAGCAGGCCTTCGTCCACGATGTCCTTCAGCAGCACCTTCACCGCGACCGGACGGCGCGGGAGGTCCTGTTCGAACAGGAACACGTCGGCGAAGCCGCCGGTGCCGAGGGGCCGGACGTAGGTGAACCCGCCGAGCACCGGCGGAGCGGAGGGCAGCCTGCTCGCCATCAGCGCACCTCCGACCGGGCGCGAGGTGCCACGGACGCGCGACGTGCCGGCCCGCGCGCGCAGCTGCGCGCTCGGAGCCCGTTCGCGACCTGGTACGTGAACACGAGCAACAGCCTAAGGGGCGACGACCGCCCCACCCCGGGAGATCACCGCGAGCCTCGGTCACACCCAGGTCACGAGCCAGCTGTGCAGGCGATAGAACTCGTACGGCACCTGTACCGCCGACCACAGCGGGTACCAGAACGCGGCGAGGGCCACCACGACCACGAGGAACACGATCACGACGCGCTCCCCGACGAGCCGGCGCTGCGGCGAGGCTGCGGCACCGCCGAGGAGCGCGCGCAGCGCGAAGACGAGAGCGAGGAGGAGGAACGGCTCCATGAGCACCGTGTAGAACTGGAAGACCGTGCGGGAGAAGAGAAGCCAGGGGACCCATGCCGAGGCGATGCCCACCAGCACGACCGCATGACGCCAGTCGCGGGCCACGATGAAGCGGTACACGAGATAGCCCGCAGCGGCGATGCTCGCGTACCAGACGAGCGGGTTCGGCATGCTGTAGAGCACTTCGAGGCATCCGTTCGCCCCACCCGCGCAGCCGTCCTGCCCGTCGACGGTCGCGTTCGCGTACATCGACGTCGGGCGTACGAGAAGCGGCCACTGCCAGGCGGGGCTCTCGTACGGATGATCGGCGGTGATGTTGGTCATCGAGCCGTAGATCGTCTGGTGATACTTCCACAGGCTCTGCAGGGCCAGCGGGACCCACCCGAACAGCCCCGTCGCCGGGGCGGCATCGGCGGCGTGCCGGTCGTACCCGCCGTCTGTCACGAGCCACCCCGTCCACGACGCGAGGTACACCGCGAAGGCGACCGGCACCAGCAGCACGAACGACGCGACCCCTTGGCGCAGGGCATCGAGCGGCCAGAAGGCGATCCCGAGCCGGTGACGCTCCAAGGCATCCGTGACGACCAGGTAGATCCCGATCGCCGCGAGCACCCACACACCCGACCACTTGACGGCCGTGGCGGCACCTGCGGCGGCGCCGGCGGCGACGACCCACGGACGGTTCCACAGCACGGGGCCCCACGCCGACCCCGTGGACCGCGCGAGGAACCTGTCGGTCAGGCGTTCGAGGTGGCGCCGGCGATCGAGTACCACGAACCAGAAGGCCAGCAGCACGAAGAAGGTGAGGAACACGTCGAGCAGCGAGACACGACTCATGACGATGCCCAGGCCCGAGATGGCGAGGAGGAAGCCGGTGATACCGGCGAACACGATCGAGCCGGTGAGGCTTCGAGCGAGGAGGTAGAGCACGAGCACGCACGCCGTGCCGAACAGCGCCGCCGCGATGCGCCACCCGAACGACGATTCCGGGCCGAACAGCCACATCCCCAGACCGATCAGCAGCTTCCCCAGAGGGGGATGCACGACGAAGCTCGGATCGGTGCTGAAGATGTCGGTCTCACCCGCGGCGAAGCGCTCATTGGCGTCATCCGGCCAGGTCGCGGCGTACCCGAGGTTCCACTGCGACCACGCGTCTTTGACGTAGTACGTCTCGTCGAAGACCAGTTCGTGCGGATGGCCGAGGTTCCACAGGCGGAGCACGGCCGCGAGAACGGTGACGGCGAGCGGAACGATCCACCCGTACAGGCGGCGCAGGCGAGGTTCGGATGCCAGCCGGGAGCGCCACCGGTCGTAGAACGACGGGAGCGGGGCGGGCAGGAGGGGCTCGACCGTCTTCGTCACGCGCACAAGCCTATGCTGGGGCGGTGATCATCCTCGCGGCGACGCCCATCGGCAACCTCCAGGACGCCTCCGCCCGGCTGGTCAGCGCGCTGGAGACCGCGACGGTCATCGCCGCGGAGGACACCCGGACGACACAGCGGCTGCTGCAGGCGCTGGGCGTCGCCAACCGCCCGAAGCTCGTCGCCCTGCACGATCACAACGAGAAGCAGCGCGCCGCCGAGCTCGTGGAACGCGCCCGCAGCGAAGACCTCCTCGTGCTGAGCGACGCCGGGATGCCGACCGTGAGCGATCCCGGATACGGCCTCGTCGCGGAGGCGGTCGCGCAGGGGGTGGAGGTCACGGCTCTGCCCGGACCTTCCGCGGTGGTCACCGCCCTCGCGGTCGCCGGGCTTCCCACCGATCGCTTCACCTTCGAGGGGTTCCTGCCGCGCAAGGCCGGCGAGCGCCGCGGCGCCCTGGCGGCACTCGCGTCGGAGCCTCGGACCATGGTGTTCTTCGAGGGGCCGTCGCGGTTGACCGCCACTCTCGACGACATGTGCGGCGCGTTCGGCGCCGACCGGCCGGCTGCCGTGTGTCGCGAGCTCACGAAGCTGCATGAAGAGGTGGTGCGCGGGCCTCTCGCCGACCTCGCCTCGTGGGCGGCGGAGGGCGTGCGCGGCGAGATCGTCGTCGTCGTCGGAGGGGCCGCCGCGCGCGAGGTCACCGAGGCCGACGCGGTCGCGCAGGTGCTGGCGCTCGTGGCCGACGGCATCCGTCTGAAAGACGCGGCGGCCGAGGTCGCCGCGCACACGGGCCGCCGCGCACGCGACCTGTACCAGGCGGCGCTCGCCGCCCGCTGACCTGTCGCGCCCGCGGCGCCCGTGTCGGCGTCAGCCCTTGACCGAGCCTGCCGTCAGCCCGCCCACGATGTAGCGCTGGAGGCTGAAGAACAGCACCAGCACGGGGATGGAGGCGAGGATCGTGCCCGCCGCGAACAGTCCCCAGTTGCTGGAGAGCTGGTTCGAGACCCACTGGTACATGCCGACGGCGAGCGTCCAGTTGTTCTCGGAGACCAGCACGATCTTGGAGATGATGTAGTCGCCGAACGAGGCGATGAACGCGAGCAGGCCGACGACCGCGAGGATCGGCGTCACGAGCGGCATGATGATCGTCCAGAAGATCTGCGCGTGGGTCGCCCCGTCGATCTTGGCCGACTCGTCGAGCTCCTTCGGGATCGTGTTGAAGAACCCGTACATGAGGAACGTGTTCACCCCCAGCGCGCCGCCGAGGTAGACGCAGATCAGCGAGATCTTGGAGTTGAGGCCGAGCGCGGGGAAGACGTCGCCGAGTGCGAGCAGCATGAGGAAGATCGCGACGAACGCGAGCGCCTGCGGGAACATCTGGATGATGAGCAGCGCCGTCAGGCCGCCGCGACGGCCGCGGAAGCGGAAGCGCGAGAAGGCGTAGGCGGCGGCGGCTCCCATCAGCACCGCACCGACGGCCGCGGCGATCCCCACCTGGAGGGTGTTGGCGTACCACGACCAGTACGCGGTGTCGGACAGCGCCATGTAGTTGCCGAGGTCGAACACCGAGAACAGGGCGTTGCTCGCCGACAGGTTGCCGCCCGGATTGAACGAGGCCGACAGCACGTAGACGAGGGGGAACAGCGCATAGAACAGGATGCCGGCCGCCACCAGGTACTTCCAGCCCACCTCCAGGAGCCAGCGGCGGCGCACGGCGCCCCGCCGTCCGGCGTCGAGGTGGACCGAATCGCGCGCTTCGCGTGCGGTCGTGGTGGCCGGGGCGGTGTCGTTCGGAGTGGACATCACTGGTACTCCTCGAGCTTCTTGGTCTGACGGAACGCCAGCGCGGAGATGATGCCGACGACGATGAACACGAGGATCGACAGGGCGCTGGCGAGGCCGTAGTCGGCTTTGCCGCCCGAGACGCCCGAGATGTCCCAGATCGCGGAGATCAGGATGTCGGTCGATCCGAGCGCGTAGGGCGCCCCGGGTATCGCGGGTCCGCCGTTGTTGAACATGTAGATGATCGTGAAGTTGTTGAAGCTGAAGGCGAACGACGAGATCAGCAGAGGAGCCGTCGCCACCAGGACGAGCGGGAGGATGATCGACCGCAGCTGGCGGAACCTGCCGGCTCCGTCGATCGACGCCGCCTCCAGCGCATCGGAGGGGAGGGCCTGGATGGCCCCCGTGCACACGAGGAAGTAATACGGGTAGGTGAGCCAGACATTCACGAACAGCACCGCCATGCGGGCCAGCCACGGATCACCGAGCCAGTCGATCTGCGCGCCGCCGAAGAACACGTCGTTGATCACGCCGAACTCGGCGTTGAACATGCCTCGGAACAGCAGCGCCGACATGAACGCGGGGAAGGCGTAAGGAAGGATGAACAGCGTCCTCAGGATCTTCCGTCCCCTGACGCGCTCGTCGTTGAAGATGATGGCGAACACGAGCCCCATCGCGAACGGGATCACGACCGAGAGGATCGCCCACACGAACGTCCACACCGTCACCATCGCGAGCGGCTGCACCATCGCCGGATCGGTGAACAGGCGCGCGAAGTTCGCGAACCCGACGTTGACCGTCCAGCCGGTGGGGAGCATCGTGCCGTCGTCGGAGACGAAGTTGCCGGTGTCGTTGGCCCGGTACACGGTGCCGGTGGCCGTGTCGGTGATGGTCTGCGCGTCGGCATCCCACTGCAGCGTCGACCGATAGATCGAGCCCGAGCTGCCGTCGTTGGTGCGGATCGAGCCCGCGTTGGGGTCGTCGGAGACCGGCACCCGCAGGGCGATGACCTCCTGCTGGAGGGCCTGGTCGCTGAGGATGGAGTTGCGCGGCACGACAGTCCAGCCGGGCACCTCCGCGGGGGCGCCGGTACCGGCGGCGGGGCCTGCGACCTCGAGCGGCTGCTCGGCCGTGCCGGCCTTGATCTCGCCGTCCTGCACGATGGCGAACCCGAGCGCACCGTCGCGCTCGACGACCGCCAGGGGGAAGGTGGGGGAGCCCTCGACGCGGCGCTCTCCCTGGCTGAGGGCGGCTTGGACGGCCTGTTCCTGCGAGCCGACGTGCCCTGCGCCGTAGTTGGTGAAGGCGATGTAGGCGGTGTAGCCGAAGATGAAGACCTGGAAGATCAGGAGGAAGGCGAGCCCCGGCAGCAGGTACTTGAGCGGCAGCGCGCGCTTGGTGAAGTAGACGATGTCGGCTGCCACGAGCAGCACGATCGCGGCGGTGGCGATGATCCACGCTTCCGCCTGCACCGCAGCGATGATCCCCATCAGCCCGAAGGCGTTGACGATCGCCATGATGACGAGCTTCACGAGGAAGCCCCAGCCGATGCCGTCCCAGCGGCGCCCGTGCGGTTCGCTCGAGCGGCTCCGGCGCGACGACGGCGGACGGGCTCCGGGAGGGGCGGGCGCCTCAGCGGCCGTGTCCTGCGTGACCGACATGCGTGTCTCCTTCGATGAGGGTGTCCGGGGCGGATGCCATCGCATCCGCCCCGGACGGTTCTTTGTCGATCAGCCGATCAGCGCTTCAAGATCGCTGACCATCTTGTCCCACGTCTTGGCGGGGTCGGCGCCCTTGATGATCTGCACCTGAGCGGCGTTCCACAGGTCCCACACCGAGCCCATCTCAGGGATGTTCGGCATCGGGACGCCGTTCTGCGAGGACGCGACGAAACCGGCGATCACCGGGTCGGACGACACCTCGGTCGCCAGCTCGTTCCAGGCGGGGATGCGCGGGTCTGCCTCGTACAGCGCCTTCTGCGCGTCGTAGGTGGCGAGGTACTTCGTCAGGAACTCCTGGGCGACCAGGCCGTTCTTGCTCTGCGAGCTGACGTAGAAGCCCTGCACGCCCACGAACGGCGAAGCGGTCTCGCCACCGGCAGAGGGGATGGGGTTGACCTTGATCGGCACGTCCTTGGCGGTCAGCGCCTCGATCGCCCAGGGGCCCTGCACGGTGTAGGCCGCCTTGCCGTCGGCGAACAGCTCGTTGTTGGTGTCGTAGTCGATCGTCGTCGAGATGTAGCCGTCGCCCTTCTCGCCGTTGGCGCCCAGCCACTCGGCGAACGCGGTGCCGGCCTCGCCGCCCATGCCCACCTCGGTGGTGTAGCCGTCGGCGTTGCTGACGAACACGGGAGCGCCGAACGACGTCTGGAAGCCGTACATCGTGTAGGCGTCACCGGTCTGGCCGGCCGTGTTGATGACGACGGGGCGGTCGGCGCCCGCGTCCTTGGCGGCCTTGATCATGTCGTCCCACGTCGCGGGTGCGTCTTCGCCGACGAGGTCGGTGTTCTGCACGAGCGCGATCGTCTCCAGCGAGTACGGCAGCGCGTAGAGCTGGCCGTCGTAGGTGAACGCGTCGAGGGAGACCGGGGCGAAGTTGCTCGCGGTGTCGGTCAGGTCGACGGGGGCGACGACACCGGCCTGGACGAGGCTGCCGAGCCAGTCGTGGGCGCCGATCGTGATGTCGGGGCCCTCACCGGTCGGGACCTGGTTGGTGAAGTCGGTGCGGATGTCCTCGAAGTTCTTCTGGACGAGCTCGACCTTGCCGCCGGTCTCCTCTTCGAATGTCTTCGCGGCCGCCTCGATCGCCGGCTTCCGGTTCTCGTCGGTCCAGACGGTCAGCGTGATGCCGCTGGCGTCGATCGGACCCGCCTGGGTCTCGGAGGGCGACGGGGTGTCGCTGGGGGTGCTGGAGCACCCGGCCAGCAGCAGGCTCGTCGCCGCGAGGGCGGCGACGCCGATAGCCATCTTGCGCATGGATTGTCCTTCCGGATGTGGTCGTTCCGGCGCGGCCTCGGTGTGAGGTCGCTCCATTACGACCGATGGTGGATGTCACGGCGGAAGCCGCGACGGGATGTGTCTCTCAGTGCGGTTTCGCGGAATGATCCGCAGGAGTGCGGTCGGTCATCGACCACCCCCCTCGGCTGTGCGCTGGCTTCGGATGACGGCCACGTCACCCGCATTCAGCACCAGCATGCCTCGCGCTTGCTCCTGTGTCAGCAGGTCGAAGCCCGAAGTCTGCAACGAAACGGCATCCGTTCCGTGGTTGATGGCGACGAGGTACTCGACCTCGCCGTTGACGCGGCGGATCGCCTCGACCCCGCGCGGGAGGCCGGAGGGGGCGATGCCCGCATCGTCGTACACCGCGTCGAGGATCGCCGCGAGCCCGGCGGCATCCGGGCGGGTGCTCACGTACCAGGCCGATCCCGCGCCGTGGGTGTTCCGCGTGACGGCGGGCCGTCCGGCGGCGGGTCCGTCGCCGTAGACGGCGCGTGTCTCGGCCGTCGTGATCGCGAGGTCTTCCTGCCAGGTCTCGGCGGCGAAGTCCGTGCCGTCGAAGCTGATACGCGCCACGTGGCCCGCGCGAAGCGGCAGATGCTCCTCGACGGTGAGTCCGAGCGCCGGCTCCAGCGGCGCGGCGAAGCCGCCCGCGTGCACGGCGTCGTTCTCGTCGACGACCGCCGAGAAGAACGACACGATCAGGGTGCCGCCCGTCTCGACATAGTGGTTGAGGTTCTCGGCATCCGAGGCGCTGAGCATGTACTGCGCAGGGGCGATGACGAGCTTGTAGCGAGAGAGGTCGTGGCTCGGCAGGGCGAAGTCGACGGTGATGCCGTCGCGCCACAGCTTCTCGTAGTAGGCGCGGATGCGCTCGTCGTGGCTGACGTCCTCCGACGGACGCCATTCGAGGTCCTGCGCCCAGAACGACTCGAAGTCCCAGAGGATCGCGACATCCGCCTCCACGCGCGAGCCGCGCACCTCGCCGAGCTTCTCGAGCTTGTGGCCGAGGTCGACGACCTCCCGCCAGATGCGCGAGGACGTGCCGGCGTGGGGGAGCATCGCCGAGTGGAACTTCTCGGCCCCCGAACGGGAGGCGCGCCACTGGAAGAACAGGATGCCGTCGGCGCCGCGACCGAAGTGCGACAGCGAGTTGCGGGCCATCTCGCCGGGGCGCTTGGCGACGTTGCGGGGCTGCCAGTTGACGGCGGAGGTGGAGTGCTCCATGAGGATCCACGGGTTGCCGCCCGCGACCGAGCGGGTCAGGTCGGCGGCGATCGCCAGGCCGATCTCGCCCTCCTCGTCGGCGGCCCAGAGATAGTGGTCGTCGGAGACGATGTCGACCTCGCGCGCCCAGGCCCACAGATCGCAGCCGTGGTGCTGGTTGGCCATGAAGTTCGTCGTGATCGGGCGATCGCTGTGGGCGCGGATGGCGTCGCGCTCGGCGATGAAGCACTGGCGCAGCTGGTGGTCGGTGAACCGGGCGAAGTCGAGTCGCTGGGCGGGGTTGACGACGGAGGGGGCGGCGGCGGGTGCCCCGACGTGCTCCCAGTCTCCGTAGTGCTGGCCCCAGAAGGCGGTGCCCCATGCCGCGTTGAGTGCGTCGAGGGTTCCGTAGCGCTCCTGCAGCCAGAGGCGCCAGGCACGCACGGAGTGCGCGGAGTAGTCCTCGCCCACCGGGACGCCGTACTCGTTGTGCACGTGCCACATGACGACGGCCGGGTGGTCGCCGTAGCGCTGGGCGAGCTCGGAGGCGATGCGGACCGCCGCCTCGCGGTACGCCGGTGCGGAGTGGGATGCCATGCCGCGTGCGCCGAAGCCGAGGGTGACGCCGTCGCGGGTCACCGCGCGGGCGTCGGGGTGACGGGCGAAGAACCAGGCCGGAGGGGACGCGGTGGGGGTGCCGAGGTCGACGGCGATGCCGTTGCGGTGGAGGAGCTCGATCACGTCGTCGAGCCAGGCGAAGTCGAATTCGCCCTCGCGGACCTCGAGGAGACCCCAGGCGAAGATGCCGATGCTGACGAGGTTGACCCCCGCCTCGCGCATGAGGGCGATGTCTTCGTCCCACACTTCGCGGGGCCACTGCTCGGGGGTGTAGTCGCCGCCGTAGGCGATGCCGGACAGGGCGGGCCACGTGGTCAGCTGGGGCCGCGGGGTGAAGCTCATTGGTCGGGTCCTCGTTGTCCTTCACGGGGTCCTGATCCCGGCTGTGACCGGTCCCAGGCTTGGCTTCGAGTGTAGGCCGACCTGTGCGAGGCGAACGTTTCGGAGAAGCCGTTCGTTACCGAACTGTGACCGGTCCCAGCGACACGTCCGCAGCTGCGCGGGGAGCGCTCCCGGTAGGAGTAAAGTCACGAGGATGGCATCAGCAGGACACCCCCGCAAGCCGACGATCCGCGATGTCGCGGCCGTCGCCGGCGTGTCGCACGGCACCGTGTCGCGGGTGATCAACGGCGGCCATTGGGTGTCGCCCGAGGCTCGCGCCGCCGTCGAGGCCGCCATCGTGGAGACGGGGTACACCGCCAACCACGCGGCGCGCATGCTCGCCACCGGCCGGGCGAACTCGCTCGCCTTCCTCCTCACCGAGCCGCAGCACCTGCTGTTCGCCGACCCGACTTTCGCCCTCCTCCTCCGCGGTGCGACCGAGGCCCTCGCGGAGCGCTCGATGACGCTCGTCCTCCTCATCGCCGACACCGCAGAGGAGCAGACGAACGTCGAGCGGTACGTGCGGGCGGGTCACGTCGACGGCGTGCTGCTCGTCTCGTCGCACGAGTCCGACTCGCTGCTGGCATCCCTCGTGGCCGCGGGCGTGCCCACGGTGTGCACCGGCATCCCGCTCGGAGAGGCCGCCTCGGTGCCGAACGTCTCGGTCGACGAGGTGGGATCGGCGCGCATGATGACGCGATACCTCCTCGAGCAGGGGCACCGCCGCATCGCCCTCATCACCGGACCCAACGACACCCCGGGCGGGAGGTTCCGTCTGGTCGGGTTCCAAGAGGAGATGGGAGACCTCTTCGATCCGGCGCTCGTCGAGCAGGGAAGCTACGAGCAGGCCAGCGGCGACGCCGCCATGACGCGGCTGCTGGAGCGGGCGCCCGACATCGATGCGGTCTTCGCGGCATCCGACGTCATGGCCGTCGGCGCGATCGCCGCCCTCCGCCGCGCAGGCAGAAGCGTTCCGGATGACATCGCCGTCGCAGGCTTCGACGACTCGGGCCTCGCCGAGATCCACGATCCGCCGCTGACCACCGTGCGCCAGCCGTGGGCGGAGATCTCCAGCACGATGGTCGACATGGTGCTCGACGTCATCGCCGGGCGTCCGCGAGAGGCGGTCGTGCTTCCGACCTCGCTCGTGGTGCGCGAGACCGCCTGACCGCCCGCGCCGTCACAGAGGAGGACGGCTCCGCCCGGCTGACTAGAATTCTCGGGTGAGCAACGGCCGTTCCTTCTACATCACCACCCCCATCTACTACCCGAGCGATCTTCCCCACATCGGGCACGGGTACACCTCGGTGGCGGTCGACGCGCTCGCGCGCTGGCATCGCCAAGCGGGCGACGACACGTGGATGCTGACGGGCACCGACGAGCACGGCCAGAAGATGCTCCGCGCCGCCGCCGCCAACGGCGTCACCCCGCAGGAGTGGGTCGACAAGCTCGTGCAGGAGTCGTGGTTCCCGCTCCTGGAGACCCTGGAGGTCGCCAACGACGACTTCATCCGCACCACCCAGCCCCGTCACGAAGAGCGCGTGCAGCAGTTCGTGCAGGCGCTCTACGACCGCGGCTACATCTACGCGGGGGAATACGAGGCGCTCTACTGCGTCGGCTGTGAGGAGTTCAAGCCGGAGGCGGAGATCGTCGACGGCACCGGGGCGTTCGAGGGTCTGAAGGTCTGCGCCATCCACTCGAAGCCGCTCGAACTCCTGCAGGAGAAGAACTACTTCTTCAAGCTGAGCGAGTTCCAGGACCGTCTGCTGGAGCTCTACCGCACCGAGCCTGACTTCGTGCGCCCCGAGTCGGCGCGCAACGAGGTCGTGTCGTTCGTCAAGAGCGGTCTGAAAGACCTGTCGATCTCGCGTTCGGCGTTCGACTGGGGCATCCGCGTGCCGTGGGACGACACCCACGTCATCTATGTGTGGGTCGACGCGCTCCTCAACTACGCGACGGCCGTCGGCTACGGAAACGATCCCGAGCAGTTCGCACGCCGCTGGCCGGCCTATCACGTGGTGGGCAAGGACATCCTCCGCTTCCACGCCGTGATCTGGCCGGCGATGCTCATGGCCGCGGGCCTCGACGTGCCGCGCGGCGTGTTCGCCCACGGGTGGCTGCTGGTCGGCGGCGAGAAGATGTCGAAGTCGAAGCTCACCGGCATCGCGCCGCAGGAGATCACCGACGTGTTCGGCGCAGACGCCTACCGCTTCTACTTCCTCTCGGCGATCGCCTTCGGTCAGGACGGCTCGTTCTCGTGGGAAGACCTCTCGGCCCGCTACCAGGCGGAGCTCGCCAACGGGTTCGGCAACCTCGCCTCGCGCACGACGGCGATGATCGAGCGCTACTTCGAGGGCGTCGTGCCGCCGCCCGGTGAGTACACCGAGCGGGATCTCGTCGTGCAGCGCACGGTCGCGGATGCTGCGGCCGCCGCAGACGCCGCGATGGAGCAGTTCCGCCCCGATGAGGCGATCTCCGCCATCTGGACCATCGTCGACGACCTCAACGGCTACATCACCGAGAACGAGCCGTGGGCCCTGGCGAAAGACGACGCCCAGCGCGAGCGGCTCGGCACCGTGCTCTACACGGCCGCCGAGGGCCTGCGCGCGCTGGCGGTGCTGCTGTCGCCGATCATGCCCACCGCCACCGAGAAGCTGTGGGTCGCCCTCGGCGCCGCCGAGTCGCTCGGGCGTCTCCGCGACCAGCCGCTGCGCGAAGCCGGCGGGTGGGGAATCCTCCGGCCGGGCACGAGCGTCAACGGGCTCGCGCCCCTGTTCCCCCGCGTCGAGCAGGCGTGAGCGACCCGTCGGGCTACATCCGCGAGCGTCACAACGACGGCTCGCGCGACGTGCGCTGGCCAGAGGCGCCCGCGCCGCTGCCGGTGGCGGTGTACGACAACCACGCGCATCTCGAGATCTCCGACGGCGATGAGCCCCGCACGCTCGACGAGCAGCTCGCGCTGGCCGCGTCGGTCGGCGTCGTCGGCGTCGTGCAGGCGGGCGGCGACATCGAATCGAGCAGATGGTCGGCGGACGCCGCGGCATCCGACTCCCGGGTGCTCGCCGCCGTCGCGATCCACCCCAATGAGGCGCCCGCATATGCCGAGCGAGGAATGCTCGACGACGCGATCGCGACGATCGACGAGCTCGCGGCCCAGCCGCGGGTGCGGGCGATCGGGGAGACGGGGCTCGACTTCTTCCGCACGGGCCCGGAGGGCCTCGCCGCTCAGCACGAGAGCTTCGAAGCGCACATCTCGCTGGCCAAGAAGCACGGCATCGCGATGCAGATCCACGATCGTGACGCGCACGATGCGGTGCTGGAGACCCTCGACCGCGTGGGCGCCCCGGAGCGCACCGTCTTCCACTGCTTCTCGGGCGACGTCGAGATGGCGTGGGTCGCGGCCGACCGCGGATACTGGTTGAGCTTCGCCGGCAACGTCACCTTCAAGAACGCACAGAACCTGCGTGATGCGCTGGCGGTCACGCCGCGGGAGCGGATACTCGTCGAGACCGACGCACCCTTCCTGACGCCCACGCCGCACCGGGGGCGGCCGAACGCGCCGTACCTCATCCCGGTGACGCTGCGGTTCATGGCGCAGGAGCTCGATGTCGATCTCGACGAGCTGTGCGCGCAGATCGCCCGGAACACCCTCGAGGTGTACGGGGAGTTCTGAGCGGATCGCTCAGCGGGTGGTCGAGCCGCGCAGGAGCTCCCAGGGAAGGTCGACGACCTGCGGGCCGTCTCCGAGGCTGAGGCCTCCGAGCGCGTCGAACATCACCTCGGCGGCGATCTCGGGGTGCACGCACACCCGGGTGATCCCTAGTCGTGCGTTCGCCTCGCACTCGGTCGTGCACAGCGCGACGAGCTGGACGTCGCGCGGGATGACGAGCGACGTCGCTTCGAGCTGGAGCAGGATCTCCGGTCCCTCCTCGCAGAAGGCGAAGATGGCGTCGGCTCCTCGGTCGAGGAGGTCGTGCACGCGGCGAGCGAGATGACGCCGCCCGGCATCCACGCGGGAGACGAGGGGTGTGCGGCCGCGCACGGTCGTCCAGGCGAGGTAGGCGCTCTCGCCGATCTGGTCGCGAGGGACCTCGCTCTCATCGACGAGGAGTCCGATGCGTTCGGCGCCGGTGGACTCCAGGTGGGCGAGCGCCGCGCGGGTCGCGTCGTTGTAGCCGGTGCGGATGCTGAGGCCGGGCGCGCCGGAGATGTACAGGTCGCTCGCCACCACGGGGATGCCGCGGGAGCCCGCTTCGCGCAGAAGGGTGCGGTCATCGGCCGGGTCGGGGAAGTAGAGCACGTCGATCTGCGCGCCGGGAAGCAGGTCGGGTCGGGAGTCGGGAAGCACCGTGACGGTGAACCCGTGGGCTGCGGAGGCGCGGACGAGCGACGTGAGCTGGCGCGTGCGCTGCAGGGCGCGGCGTCCGTCCTCGGCGGTTCCTTCGCCCATGACGAAGCCGACCGACATCGTGCGGCCGCTGCGCAGCGCGGCGGCGTGCTTGTTCGGCCGGTAGCCGAGTTCGGCGGCGATCGCCTTGATGCGCTCGCGCGTCTCGGGGCGGAGGTTTCCGCGGTCGTTGAGGGCCTGGCTGATCGCGGCGGTAGAGACGCCGGCGCGAAGGGCGATGTCTTTGAGGGTGACGCCGCGTGCGCCGGGCTCCGCGGGCTTCGCCGACGTGCCCGGGTCGGCGGTCACGGCGCTCGCGGCCTCCGCCGCGGCGAGGGTCACGTGCGCTCCCTGACGGCGTCGGCGATGGTGGCCTCGCCCGCACGTGCGGGAGGCGCCGGCGGCAGCACGGTCGCCACGGCGTCCGCCCATTCGGTGCCGTGACCGGTGGAGGCCAGTCCATGCCCGCGAGCGATGAGCCCGTGGAGGAGCACACCGCTGAAATGGCGCAGGGCCGCCTCGGTCTCGGCGTCGACACCGCGGGAGATCTCGCTTTCGAGCACCGCGCGCACGTGGTCGCGGAGGGCGACGACGGCAGGGGAGACGGCATGCACCCGGTGGGAGGCGGCGTGGCGCGCGGCGGCGGCCTGCACGATCTCGCGGGCATGCCCGATGACCTCGTTCTCGTCGATCGGAGCGTGGACGCGGATCGTCTCGAGGTCGAGCAGTTCGACTCCGGGGAGCGCACGGATGCCGGGGTCGACGTTGCGCGGCATCCCGAGGTCGATGATGACCTGCGGCGTGCCGATGCCCGACCGGGCGATCGCATGCTCGTCGGTGTGGAGCGCGTACTCGTCGGCGGTGGTCGTGCAGGTGACCACGACGTCGGCCTCGGCGGCCTCGGCGGTGTAGGCGTCGGCATCGATCATGGTCAGGTGCTCGCGATGGGCGAAGCGCCGGCGGCCCGAGCGGGAGTGCACGCGGATGTCGCGCGCGCCCACGTCCCGCAGGGCCGCCAGGGAGGCCGCAGCGTACCGGCCGGTGCCGACGAGGAGCACGCGGGCGTCGGCCCAGTCATCGATGCGAGAGCCGGCGAGCTCGACGGCCAGCCGTACGAGCGAGCGCCCCGACTCGCCCAGGCGCGTGCTGTTGCGGACGGCGCGGGAGGCTTCGGTGGCGCGCTGGAACAGGTGCTCGAGCGGCGCGGTCGTGAGTCCGTCGCGGCGGGCGGCGTCGAGGGCGCGGCGCACCTGGCCGGCGATCTCGTCTTCTCCGACGGCGACCGAGTCGAGCCCTGCGGCGACCGAGAAGAGGTGCTCTGCGACGCGGTTCCCCTGAGCGAAGTCGACGGTCTCGCGCACCGTGCGGAAGGGCAGCTCGGCAAGGCCGGAGAGCTGCTCCATCGCGGCGTCCATCGCCGGAACGGGGGAGGCGTCGGCGAGGTCGAAGTAGGCCTCGAACCGATTGCAGGTCGAGAGCACGACGGCGCCTCGGATGCCGTCGTGCGCCTCCTTCAGCCGCGAGGCGACCTCGTCGCCCATGCCTGCCAGGCGCTCCAGCGAGCCGAGCGGGGTCGTTCGCTGGTGGGCGGTGAGGCAGACGAGCACGGGTACTTCCTTTCGGCTCCGGGCTTGCCGGATCTCGGGCTAGTATAACGATTAACTCGATCGAGGAGCCGCATCATCCGCGCGTCAGAATCCCCCCTTTCCCGTCACCCGCTCGTCGCCCACGACACCGCGTCGTCACGTCTCGTGCGGGCCCTGCGCGGAGACCGTCCCGACATCACCCCCGTCTGGTTCATGCGTCAGGCCGGCCGCTCGCTTCCCGAGTACCGCGCCTTGCGCAGCCGCGGCCCCATGATCGAGGCGTGCCTGGATCCGGCCATGGCGAGCGAGATCACGATGCAGCCGGTGCGCCGACACGGCGTCGATGCGGCGATCTTCTTCAGCGACATCGTGATCCCCCTCGCCCTGATCGGACTCGACGTCGAGATCGTCGCCGGTCGCGGGCCCGTCTTCTCGCGGCCGCTGCACACCGCCGCCGACATCGCCGCCGCCGTGCGCATCGACCCGGCGCTCGTTCAGGAGCGCGGCGAGGCCGTCGTGGAGGCGGTGGGCCGGACCACCGCCATGCTCGCCGAGCTCTCGGAGGAACGGGGAGAGCCCCTGCCTCTCATCGGGTTCGCGGGCGCGCCGTTCACCCTGGCCGCCTACCTCGTCGAGGGGGGACCCTCGAAAGACCACATGGCCGCCCGCCGGCTCATCCACGACGACCCCGCCGCATGGGACGACCTCACGGCGTGGCTTGCCGAGGTGACAGGACGATTCCTCGCCCTGCAGGTGGAGGCGGGAGCCAGTGCCGCCCAGCTGTTCGATTCGTGGGCCGGGGCCCTCGCGCCCGACGACTACCGCCGAGCGGTGCTCCCGGCGTCCGAGCGCGCGCTGAGAGCGGTACGCGAGATCGCACTGCCGGAGGCCGCCGGCACGCGCGTCCCGCTCATCCACTTCGGCGTCGGCACCGGCGAGCTCCTCGCCGACATGGGCTCGCTCGACATCGACGCGCTGGGCGTCGACTACCGCGTGCCGCTCGACGAGGCCCGCCGCCGCATCCACCGCGACCTCACGCTCCAGGGGAACCTCGACCCGGCGCTCCTGTTCGCTCCCGAGCAGGTGCGCACCGCCGCGGTGCACCGCATCCTTCACGAGGGCACCGCCGCGCGGGCGCACGTGTTCAACCTCGGGCACGGCGTTCCGATGGACGCCGACCCCGATGCGATCAGCGCCGTCGTCCGCACCGTGCACGACTGGCGGATGCCGTGACCGACGAGCACGTCGACATCGTCGTGGTGGGAGCCGGTGTGGCCGGTCTCGTCATCGCGCGCGAGGCGGGCGCCGCCGGCCGCCGGGTCGTCGTGCTCGAGCAGGCCGACCGCACCGGCGGACTGCTGCGCAAGGGAGAGCTCGACGGCATCCCCATCGACCTCGGCGCGGAGTCGTTCGCGACGCGCACGACCGGCGTGACCGACCTCATCCGCGACGCCGCGCTGGGGCTCGAGGTGGTGTCGCCGGCAGACGGCGGCGCGCACATCGTCGTCGTCGACCACGACGCCTCGCCGCATGACGGGCTGCTGCGGGCGCCGCTGCCGCGGCGCACGGTGCTCGGCATCCCGGCCGACCCCATGGCCGCCGACGTCGTGCGCATCCTGGGCGATCTCGCCGCGACACGGGTGGCCGAGGAGCCGCGGGCCGACGTGGCGGCGATGCCGGAGCGGGAGCCGTCGCTGGCCGAACTCGTCACCGCCCAGTGCGGCGAGACGCTGACGCGCCGCCTCGTCGATCCGCTCTGCCGGAGCGTCTACTCGGTGCCCGCCGCCCAGGCGCGCCTGTCGAGACTGCACCCCGCCATGTGGCGGGAGTTCCGTGCCCGCGGGAGGCTCGTCGACGCCGCGGCGGCGATCGCCTCGCCGATGCGTGCGGGGGCTGCCGTGGCGGGGATCCGCGGCGGCATGTGGCAGCTGGTCGCAGCTCTCGACGGCGCCGCCCACGCCGCGGGGGCCGACATCCGCACGCGCCTGGGGGCCACCGCGATCGCGCACGACGGGAACGGGGTCGTCGTCGCGACCGGCGCCGGACGCGTGCGGGCGCGTCGGGCGGTCGTCGCGACCGGGGCCACCGCCGCCCGGGAGCTTCTCGGCGTCATCGACGACGCCTCGGTGCCGGCGCCGGAGCTGAAGGTGGTCGCGGCGCTCCTGGAAGCACCCGCCCTCGACTCCCACCCGGTCGGCTCGGGCGTCATCGTGGCGCCCGATGTGCCATCGGACGCCAAGGCGCTCACCCACGTCGATGCCAAATGGCCGTGGATGGCGCAGCTGCTGCCACCCGGACGACACATCGTGCGGCTCTCGGCACGCGACGCCGGCGGCCCCGGTCTGAGCACCCCCGCCGAGGTCTCCGCCGAGATCGCCCGGCTCACCGGAGCGCCGATCGCCGCGGATGACATCGTGGCGATCGCCTCCGCACGCTGGTCGGACGCCGTGGCGTCCCGCCCCGTCGATGTCGCCGCCGAACAGGCGCTCGCCGCCGACGGCATCCATCTCGCCGGGGCGGCCGTGGCCGGCACAGGCCTCGCCTCGGTCATCCCGCACGCCCGTGCGCTCTCGCGCACACTCATCGATGCGACCGGACCCGCGGTCGCCCCATCCGCCGACCCCACTTCCCGGAGGAACGCATGACCGAAGACAATCCCGTCGGCTTCACCCTGTTCGCCATCCTCGCCGCGCCCCACCCGCGCCAGGTCGACGTGGGCCCGGTCGCCCTCGAGGCCCTCGAGGCGCAGATCGACGCGCTGTCGGAGCACGGCGTCACCCTCCGGGGCATCTACGACGTCACCGGCATGCGCGCCGACGCCGACCTCATGCTGTGGCTCCACGGCGACGACGCGTCCGCGCTGCAGAAGGCGCTGCGCGCACTGCGGCGCACCACCGTTCTCGCGGGCTTCTCGTGCGAGTGGAGCGCCATGGGCGTGCACCGTGAGGCCGAGTTCAACAAGCGCCACGTGCCGGGTTATCTGCGCGGCGAACCGGCACGCGCCTGGCTGTGCCTCTACCCGTTCGTGCGCAGCTACGAGTGGTATCTCCTCCCGGAGGAGGAGCGGTCGGCGATGCTCGCCGAGCACGGCCGCAAGGGCGCACGGTTCACCGACGTCATCGCCAACACGGTGTCGACCTTCGCCCTCAGCGACTACGAATGGCTGCTGCCGCTCGAAAGCGACGAGCTGTTGAGCCTCGTCGACCTCATGCGCGACCTGCGCGCCACCGACGCGCGTCGCCACGTGCGCGAGGAGGTGCCGTTCTACACCGGTCGCCGGGTGACGGTCGCCGAGCTGGCGGAGGTGCTGAGCTGATGGCCGAGATCATCCGCACCGGCGCCGACGAGCGCGAGCCGTTCCGTCCGAAGCCGCCCCGTGCGACATCCGCTCCGCTGTGCGGCGACGGATGCCGCGTGCCCGCCGCCACGCCGGCCACCTGCGCCGGCGACCCCCACGCGACCCAGCCGGTCGCCTACGAGGGGGTGCTGCTGCTCGGATTCGGCGGCCCGGAGGGCCAGGACGACGTCATCCCCTTCCTCCGCAACGTCACCGCCGGCCGCGGCATCCCCGATGAGCGTCTCGAGGAGGTCGCGCACCACTACCGGCACTTCGGCGGTGTGTCGCCGATCAACGATCACAACCGGGAGCTGAAGGCGGCCCTCGACGCCGAGCTCGCCGCCCGCGGCCTCGACCTGCCGGTGTACTGGGGCAACCGCAACTGGATGCCGTACGTCGCCGACGCGCTCACCGATGCCCATGCGGCGGGGCACCGCAGGCTCCTCGCGATCGCGACGAGCGCGTATTCCTCGTACTCGTCGTGCCGTCAGTACCGCGAAGACCTCGCCGACGCGGTGGAGGCGACGGGACTGGCCGGTCAGGTGGAGATCGACAAGGTCCGTCAGTTCTTCGACCACCCCGGTTTCGTCACGCCGTTCGTCGACGGCATCCGTGCCGCCGTCGACGAGCTCCGCGCGCGCGGCATCACCGATCTCGCGAACGACGTCGAGGTGCTGTTCTCGACGCATTCCATCCCCGACTCCGACGCCGACCGTTCCGGACCGCCCGAGCGCGGCTTCGGGGCCGGCGGCGCGTACGTCGCCCAGCACACGGCCGTCGCCGAGCAGATCATGGCGCAGCTCGGCATCGGGTCGACGTGGCGGCTCGTCTTCCAGAGCCGGTCGGGTCCGCCGCAGGTGCCGTGGCTCGAGCCCGACATCAACGACGCGCTCGAGGAGCTTCCCGGGCGCGGGCGCAAGGCGGTGCTGATCGTGCCGCTGGGCTTCGTCAGCGATCACATGGAGGTGCTCTGGGACCTCGACACCGAGGCGATGGAGACCGCCGAGCGCCTCGGGCTCGTGGCGCTGCGCACCGCCACGCCGGGCACCCACCCCGCCTACGTCGCCGGGCTCGTCGACCTCATCGAGGAGCGCCTGCGCGGCACCGCGCCGGAGGATCGTCCTCACCTGACCGACCTCGGGCCCTGGTACGACGTGTGTCGTCCCGGATGCTGCGAGAACAAGCGGCTCGGCTTCCAGCCGGCTCTGGCCGGGATCGCGCCGTGAGCGCCCCGCTCCGGCTCGGGACCCGGGCGAGCGCCCTGGCGACGACGCAGTCCGGCCACGTCGCCGATGCCCTGCGGGCGGCCACGGGCCGCGACGTCGAGCTCGTGCCCATCACGACCGCGGGAGATGTGCTCACCGGTCCTCTCACGCAGCTGGGCGGCACCGGCGTGTTCGTCGCGGCGCTCCGCGAGGCGCTGCTGCGCGATGAGTGCGACCTCGTCGTGCACTCGATGAAAGACCTCCCCACCGGCGCCGTGCCCGGGCTCGCCCTGGCCGCCGTGCCGCCTCGTGCGTCGCAGCGCGATGTGCTCTGCAGCCGCGGCGGGCATACGCTGCACACCCTCCCCGACGGCGCCGTGATCGGCAGCGGCTCGCCGCGGCGCGTCGCCCAGCTCCTCCGGCACCGGCCCGACCTCCAGGTGCGCGGCATCCGGGGCAACGTCGACACGCGGCTGCGCAAGGTGCACGACGGCGAGTACGACGCGATCGTTCTCGCCGAGGCGGGCCTGACGCGCCTCGGCCGCACCGACGAGATCGCCGACCGCTTCGACCTCGACACGTGGCCGACCTCGGCGGGACAGGGCGCCCTCGCCGTCGAGGTGCGCAGCGATGATCCGGAGCTCGCCGACCTCGTCGCCCTCGTGGGAGACGCGCCGTCCACGGCCGCGAGCCTCCTCGAGCGCGCCGTGCTGGCGGCGCTCGAGGCGGGATGCGCCGCCCCTGTCGGCATCAGCGCCCGGCACACGGATGCCGTGGACGCGCCGGCGTCGATCTCGCTGGTGGCCGAGGTGTACTCCCTCGACGGGGCCCGTTCGGTGCGCGTCGAGCGCACCGTCGACGCGGCCGCCGCCTCCGACGACGAGCGCCCGCAGACGGCGGCCTCGATCACCGCGGAACTGCTCGCCGGGGGAGCGGCCGACCTCGCCGACCTCGCGGGGACGCGGCGGTGACGGCCGCGGCACGGGACGAGGCCCGCCGCGGTGGTCGCACCGTCGCCATCGACGGCGGGGGCGGCCTCCGCGGTCGACGGGTGCTCATCCCTCGCGGCGGCGCGTGGGGGGAGAGGGTGCGTGCCGACCTCGCCCGCCGCGGCGCCGAAGGGATCATCGCCCCCGTGATCGCCTCGGCCCCGCCGCGTGACACAGCGGCGCGAGACCGCGCCTTCGCGGCGCTGGCCGCCGGGGAGTACGCGTGGCTGTTCGTCACGAGTGCCGCGGCGGTGGAGCAGCTCGCCCTCGCCGGCATCCGCGTGCCCGCCACGACCCGGATCGCCGCCGTCGGATCGGCCACGGCGAGGGCCGTCGCCGAGCTCGGTGCGGAGGTCTCCTTCGTTCCGGCGGGGCAGGCCTCGGCTGCTGCCCTGACGGCTCAGTGGTGCGCCGGGCGCGACCCGCGCGCGACCGGACGCTGCCTGGTCGTGCGCTCCGACCTCGCCACGGCCGTCGTCTCCGACGAGCTGGAGCTGCGCGGATTCACCGTCGACGTGTGCATCGGCTACCGCACGGTCGGGATCGACCTCGATCCCGACGTGGTCGCGTCGCTCCGGGGCGGCGGGGTCGATGTGGTGCTGCTGACGTCGCTGAGCGTCGCGCGTGAGCTACGCCGCCAGGTCGGTCCTCTCGCCGGCGGGGTCGCGGTCGCGTCCATCGGTCCCGGCACCACCCGCGACGCCGAGCGCATCGGCTTCGTCGTCACTCACACCGCCCGTACCCAGAGCGTCGATGCGCTCATCGCAGAACTCGACTCCACACCCCGACCGGAGGCCGCCTCATGACCGCTTTCCCCGAACGCCGGCTTCGCCGCACACGAGCCACGCCCGCGCTGCGCCGCCTCGTCGCCGAGCACGATCTGACGCCGCGGCGCCTCATCCTCCCCGTCTTCGTGCGCGAGGGCATCGAGCAGGCGCAGCCGATCGCCAGCATGCCGGGTGTCTTCCAGCACCCGCTGAGCGCGCTTCCGGGCGTCGTCGCGGAGGCCGTCGCCGTCGGCATCGGCGGAATCATGCTGTTCGGCGTCCCCGCCCATCGCGACGCGACCGGCTTCGGTGCGACCGACCCCGACGGCATCCTCAACCGCGCCATCGCCGTCGCGTCCGCCGCTGCCGCCGGTCGTCTCACGGTGCAGGCCGACCTCTGCCTCGACGAGTTCACCGACCACGGCCATTGCGGTGTGCTCGCCGCCGACGGCTCCGTCGACAACGACGCGACGCTCGAGGTCTACGCACGGATGGCCGTGGCCCAAGCGGAAGCCGGCGCCGACATCCTCGGCCTGTCGGGCATGATGGACGGTCAGGTCGCAGCCGTCCGCCGCGCCCTCGACGGCGCCGGGCACACGGGGGTGGTCATCCTCGCCTACGCCGCGAAGTACGCCTCCGCGTTCTACGGGCCGTTCCGCGACGCCGTCGAGTCGACGCTCGACGGCGACCGGCGCACCTATCAACTCGACCCGGCCAACGCGCGCGAAGGGCTCCAGGAGGCGCTCGTGGATGCCGAGGAGGGCGCAGACATCGTCATGGTCAAGCCCGCCGGCCCCTACCTCGACGTGCTCGCGACGGTCGCCGACGCCTCGCCGGTACCGGTGTGGGCGTACCAGGTGTCGGGGGAGTACGCCCTCATCGAGCACGCCGCACAGGCGGGCCTGATCGACCGCGAGCGTGCGATCGGAGAGACGCTCGTCGGCATCCGTCGCGCCGGCGCCGAGGCGATCCTCACCTATTGGGCCGTCGAGGTCGCCGCGCGCCTGCGCGCCGGCGACGACCTCACCTGATCCGCGGCTTCGCCCCGCGACCGACCCGCACATCCGAGACGACCCAGAACGAAGGCAACGCATGACCCAGAACGACGCACTCTTCGCCCGCGCCCAGCGTGTGATCCCCGGCGGGGTCGACTCGCCGGTGCGCGCGTACGGCTCGGTCGGGGGGACGCCCCGCTTCATCACCTCGGCCGAGGGCGCCTACGTGACCGACGCCGACGGTCGCCGCTACGTCGACCTGGTCGCCAGCTGGGGGCCCGCTCTCCTCGGCCACGCCCACCCTGAGGTGGTGGAGGCGGTCGTCGCCGCGGCGCGCAGAGGTCTGTCGTTCGGCGCGCCGACGGCTGCCGAGGCCGAGCTCGCCGAGGAGATCGCCGCACGCGTGCCCGGCGTGGAGAAGGTGCGGCTGGTCTCGACGGGAACCGAGGCCACGATGACCGCGATCCGGCTGGCCCGCGGTGCGACCGGGCGCGATCTGCTCGTCAAGTTCGCGGGGCATTACCACGGCCACTCCGACGGGCTCCTCGCCGCGGCCGGTTCGGGCCTGGCCACCTTCGCCCTCCCGGGGTCGGCGGGCGTGCCGGAGGCCATCGCCGCCCAGACCCTGGTCGTGCCCTACAACGACCCGGATGCCCTCACCGCCGTCTTCGCCGCGCACCGGGGACGGATCGCCGCCGTCATCACCGAGGCGGCCGCCGCCAACATGGGGGTCGTGCCGCCGTCGCCCGGCTTCACGACGCTTCTGCGCGGCCTGTGCGACGCGCATGGGGCGCTGCTCATCAGCGACGAGGTGCTCACCGGTTTCCGTTCTGCTGCCGGCGGCTACGCCCAGGTGCTGCGGGAGGCCGGCGAAGATGTCCGGGCCGACCTCGTGACGTTCGGCAAGGTCATCGGCGGCGGGATGCCGGTGGCCGCCCTCGGCGGACGCGCCGACGTGATGGACCTCCTCGCCCCGGCAGGACCCGTCTACCAGGCGGGCACCCTCAGCGGTAACCCGGTCGCCGTCGCGGCAGGGCTCGCGACGCTCCGGCTGGCCGACGCCGACGTGTACGCGCGCATCGCCGACGCGGCCGACACCCTGGCTGCAGCGGTGGGTGCCGCCCTCGACGAGGCCGGTGTGCCCCACGTGGTGCAGCGGGCGGGCACCCTCTTCAGCGTCTTCTTCGGCGACGAGGTGACGGGCGGCGTCGCCGACTACGCGACCGCACAGCGACAGGATGCCGCCGCCTACGCGCGGTTCTTCCACTCGATGCTCGACTCCGGCGTCTCCCTGCCGCCGTCGGCGTACGAGGCCTGGTTCCTCACCGCCGCTCACGACGACGCTGCGCTGACCGCCGTCCGCGACGCCCTCCCGGCCGCGGCCCGCGCCGCCGCGGGGTGAGGGCCGGAGAGAGCACGCCCGTCGGTGCCGGCGGCGCCTGGGTAGGCTGGATGCCATGCCCGTGACTCTGCTCGGTGCCGCGGAGATCCGTGCGCTCGCCGCCGACCTCGATGTGACGCCGACCAAGAAGCTCGGTCAGAACTTCGTCGTCGACGCGAATACGGTGCGCAAGATCGTCCATGTCGCACGCGTCACCGCCGACGACCACGTCGTCGAGGTCGGCCCGGGCCTCGGGTCGCTGACGCTCGCGATCCTCGAGACGGGCGCACCGGTGACCGCCGTGGAGATCGACCGGCGGCTGGCCGAGCGGCTTCCCGAGACGGCGGCGGCCCACGGCGTCCCCGAGGGGGCGCTGCGCGTGATCGCTGCCGACGCGCTCCGGGTGACAGAGCTTCCCGGAGACCCCGACGTGCTCGTGGCGAACCTTCCGTACAACGTCAGCGTGCCCGTGCTGCTGCATTTCATGGAGACCTTCCCCGGCATCCGTCGCGGCGTCGTCATGGTGCAGGCGGAGGTCGGCGAGCGGCTCGCCGCGCCCCCCGGATCGAAGATCTACGGCGCTCCGAGCGTCAAGGCCGCCTGGTACGGATCGTGGCGGCTCGCCGGCACCGTGTCCCGGCAGGTGTTCTGGCCCGTCCCCAACGTCGACAGCGTGCTCGTCGCGTTCGATCGAGACGAGACGGTGCGCGGCAGCGAGGCGGAGCGGCGTCGCACCTTCCGCATCGTCGACGCGGCCTTCCAGCAGCGGCGCAAGATGCTGCGCCAGGCGCTCGGATCGCTGCTGGGCGGCTCGGCCGCGGCCGCGTCCGAGGTGCTCGAAGCGGCGGGTGTCGCGCCCACCGCGCGGGGGGAGGAGCTCACCATCGACGACTTCGTGGCCATCTCCCACGTGAGCGCGTCGGTCGCTAGCCTGGGGGAGTGACCGAGAACGACTTCGCCCTTCCGCGTACGCGCGACATCCACCGCCCGTACACCGCGGAGCGCGATCGCAACACCGAGACGACGTACCGGCGGGTGGGGCGCAGCGGCCTCCTCCTGCCACCGATCTCTCTGGGGCTGTGGTGGAACTTCGGTGACAACTTCGCCTTCGATGGGCAGCGCGCGCTTCTGCGTCACGCGTTCGACCGGGGCATCACGCACTTCGACCTGGCGAACAACTACGGCCCGCCCTACGGCTCCGCCGAGACGAACTTCGGGCGGATGATGCGGGAGGACTTCGCGCCCTACCGCGACGAGCTCATCATCTCGTCCAAGGCGGGCTACGACATGTGGGAGGGCCCCTACGGCCAGTGGGGGTCGCGCAAGTACCTCATCGCGAGTGCGGAGCAGTCGCTGCGCCGCATGAGCATCGACTACGTCGACATCTTCTACTCGCACCGCTTCGACCCGGTCACCCCGCTGGAGGAGACGATCGGTGCGCTCGACACGCTCGTGCGCCAGGGGAAGGCGCTCTACGTCGGGATCTCGTCGTACGGCGAACGCCAGACGGCGGAGGCGGCGGCCATCGCCCGGTCGCTCGGCACTCCGCTGATCATCCACCAGCCCTCCTACTCGATCCTCGACCGCTGGATCGAAGACGGGCTGACGGGCGTTCTCAGGCAGGAAGGGCTGGGGGCGATCGCGTTCGTGCCGCTCGCGCAGGGCCTTCTCACGAGCCGCTACCTCGACGACGGCACGGCGGTGCGCTCGCAGCAGCGCTCGTCGCTGCCCGAGTCTCGTCTCACGGAGGACGCGCTCAGCGGCCTGCGTGCGCTCGATGTCGTCGCGCGAGAGCGCGGCCAGACCCTCGCCCAGATGGCGCTGCAGTGGGTCCTGCGCGATGAGGTCGTCGCCTCGGCGCTCATCGGCGCGTCGCGTCCCGAACAGCTCGACGAGAATCTGGCGGCCGTGGACGGACCCGCCTTCGACACCGAGGAGCTCGAGCAGATCGATGTGATCGCCGGCGGCATCGGGCCGCTGTGGGCAGAGAACGCGTGACTCTCGCGGGAGATCAGGCGCGCCGCGTCCATGTGCGCGCGCCCGGCAAGGTCAACATCTTCTTCGAGGTCGGCGATGTGCAGGCCGACGGATATCACGACGTGGCATCCGTCTATCAGGCGCTTTCGCTGTACGAGGATCTCTGGGCGACGGTCGCCGACGAGTTCACGATCGCCGTGAGCGGCGACGTCGAGGTGGGCGGTGTTCCCCTCGACGACCGCAACCTCGCCGTGCGCGCCGCACGCCTGGTCGCCCGCGCCTGCGGGTGGGAGTCGGGGATCGCGCTGCGCGTCCACAAGGGCGTGCCCGTGGCCGGCGGCATGGGAGGCGGGTCTGCGGATGCCGCCGCTGCGCTCGTGGCGGTCAACGAACTGCTCGGCGGGCGGCTGTCGAACGCCGAGCTGCACACGCTCGCGGCGCAGCTGGGCGCCGATGTGCCCTTCGCGCTGCGTGGCGGCACCGCCGTCGGAACGGGGCGCGGCGACGAACTCGCCCCGGCGCTCGTGCGCGGGCGCTTCGACTGGGTGCTCGTGACCCAGGCCGAAGGCCTCTCGACACCGGAGGCGTACGCGGGCCTCGATGCCCTGCGCGCGCGTGCCGACATCGCGCCGCAGCGGGCAGCCCCGAGCATCGATCCGGCGGTCCTGCAGGCGCTGCGCGCCGGCGACGCGGAGGCCCTCTCTCGTGCCGTGCGCAACGACCTCCAGGCGGTCGCCGTCGAGCGGCGTCCCGAGCTCGGAGAGCTGATCGACGAGGGCGTGGCTCTGGGCGCGCTGGCGGGCATCGTCTCGGGATCGGGACCGACCGTCGCCTTCCTCTGCTCCGGCGAGCAGGCGGCCGCGTCGCTGGCCGACCGGCTCTCCGCACGCGGTCACTCCGCCGTCCGTGCGCATGGGCCGGTGGCGGGCGCCCGTACCGTCATGGTCGACTGATACGGCACGCCGCCGCGCTCTCCCCAGATCCGTCAGACCCCAGATCCGTCACACCCCAGGCAGCCACGACCCCCGCCACAACCGAGGAACCATGAGCGAACTCCACCGCACCTTCCACGATGCCGACCTCGACACGTCCCTCGTCGAGACCCTCGCGGCGCAGAAGCTCGACGCACGCCGCGTCGACGACGCCGACCGCGCGCAGACCGACGCCTGGATCGGTGCCGTCGCCCGCGGATTCCTCGATGGCGAGCCCAGCGACGCCCAGCGTCAGCAGTTCTTCGAGCGCAGCGCGTACCGCCGCAAGCTCGGCGTGTACGACCCGACGGGTGTTCAGCCCGAGGTCCCGGTGGCGACGTTCGTCACCTGGGGTGCGGAGCTGACCGTTCCGGGTGAGGCCACCGTGCCGGCGTGCGCGGTGAGCTCGGTCACGGTCGCCCCCACGCACCGCCGGCGCGGGCTGCTTCGCACCATCATGCGGGGCGAGCTGCGGACGGCCGCCGCATCCGGCTTCCCGCTCGCGATGCTCACAGTGAGCGAGTCGACGATCTACGGCAGGTTCGGCTACGGTCCCGCCGCCGCGGCCGCGTCGTGGACCATCGATGTGCGGCGGGCGGGCTGGCGGGTGCCCGAGCCGGAGGGCCGCGTCGACTTCATCTCCCGCGAGCAGGGTCGCGCCCTCGCGCCCGGGCTCCACGACCGTGCGCGGCTCAGCAGTCCCGGTGAGATCGACATGCCCGGAGGCGACTGGGACCGCACGTTCGGCCTGCGCCCCGACGCGCAGAAGGCCGAGCAGCTGAGGGTCGCGCAGTACCGCTCCACGGCGGGGGAGGTGGAAGGTCTCGTCGCCTACCGCGTGACGGAGAACGACGACGACTACGCGTCGTCCTCGCTCGACGTCGTGCTCATGCTCTCCGTCACCGACGCCGCCTACGCGGGTCTGTGGCGCTTCCTGCTGTCGATGGACCTGATCGGCACCATCAGTGCCCACCTGCTGTCGGTCGACGAGCCGCTGTGGTGGATGATCGCCGACCAGCGAGCGGTGAAGATCCGCGTCAACGACCATCAGTACCTCCGCATCCTCGACGTCGCCAAGGCGCTCGAAGCGCGGCGATACGACGTCGTCGACACGGTGCTGCTCGAGGTCGACGACCCGCTGGGTTTCGCCGACGGGCGCTACCTCCTGACGGCATCGGCCGACGGTTCGGCGCGAGTCGTTCCCGCCGAGACGACGCATGAGGCTCCTGTCGCCCGGCTCGGGGTCGCGGAGCTGGCGTCGATCTACCTCGGCGGCGTCTCGCCCGCGACTCTCGCGCGGGCCGGCCGCATCCACGCCGATGACCCTGCGCGGCTCACCCGTCTGTTCGCCTCCCCGCAGACCCCGCGGCTGAGCATCTGGTACTGACCCGTGCCGCCGGGCGCCTAGCCTGGAGGGGATGGCACATCTTCTCGGGGCAGAGGCCCTCCACCTGGAGTATCCGACAAAGGTCGTGTTCGACGGCGTCTCGCTGGGCGTCGACGAAGGCGACCGCATCGGCATCGTCGGCCGCAACGGCGACGGCAAGTCGAGCCTGCTCGCGATGCTCGCGGGGCGCCGCACGCCCGACTCCGGCCGGGTGACCTTCCGCGGCGGCATCCGCGTCGGCATGCTCGACCAGGCCGATGTGCTCGACGACGACGACACGGTCGGCCACGCCATCGTCGGCGACCTCCCTGAGCACGAGTGGGCAGGCGATGCCGGCATCCGCGACGTCATCGCCGGACTCGTCGGCGACCTCGACTGGGACGGCGTGCTCGCATCGCTCTCAGGCGGACAGCGGCGACGGGTCGCGCTCGCGCGGCTGCTCGCGGGCGACTGGGACGTGCTGGCCCTCGACGAACCCACCAACCACCTCGACGTCGAGGCGATCGCGTGGCTCGCGCAGCATCTGAAGCGGCGCTGGTCGCCCGGTGCGGGTGCCCTCCTCGTCGTCACGCACGACCGCTGGTTCCTCGACGAGGTGTGCACGCGCACGTGGGAGGTGCACGACCGGATCGTCGAGCCGTTCGAAGGCGGATACGCGGCCTACGTCCTCCAGCGCGTCGAGCGGGATCGGCAGTCGGCGGCGATCGAGGCGCGCCGCCAGAACCTCGCCCGGAAGGAGCTCGCCTGGCTCCGGCGCGGAGCTCCCGCCCGCACGTCGAAGCCGAAGTTCCGCATCGACGCCGCCAACGCGCTCATCGCCGACGTGCCGGAGCTGCGCGACCCGGTCTCTCTGCAGTCGCTCGCCGTCGCCCGGCTCGGGAAGGATGTCGTCGATCTTCTCGACGCCGGGGTCTCGTACCCCACCGCCGATGGGGAGAAGCAGGTGCTGTCGAAGGTCGAGTGGCGCATCGCCCCCGGGGAGCGCACCGGCATCCTGGGCGTCAACGGCGCGGGGAAGTCGACGCTCCTGGGCCTCGTCGCCGGCACCGTGGAGCCGACCAGCGGCCGGGTCAAGCGCGGCAAGACCGTGAAGGTCGCCACCCTCACCCAGAGGATGGACGAGCTCGACCCCCACCTGGACGAACCGGTGCGGACGGTCGTCGGGCGTCTGCGCACGACCTATGAGTTCGGCACCGGCTCGAAGGCGCAGGAGCTCACCCCCGGCCAGCTGCTGGAGCGCATGGGGTTCTCCTCGGCGCAGCTCTCGACGCCCGTCAAAGACCTCTCCGGCGGCCAGAAGCGGCGACTCCAGCTGCTGCTGATCCTCCTCGACCAGCCGAACGTGCTGATCCTCGACGAACCGACGAACGACCTCGACACCGACATGCTGGCCGCGATCGAGGAGCTGCTCGATTCCTGGGCCGGCACGCTCCTGGTGGTCAGCCACGACCGCTACTTCATGGAGCGGGTCACCGATCAGCAGTACGCCGTGATGAACGGGCACCTTCGTCATCTCCCGGGCGGCATCGACGAGTACCTGCGTCTTCGGCATGCCCAGCAGACGGCGGGCGGGAGCGCAGGCGGCGGCCCGGCGCCGACCGGCGCGGCGCCCGGCGCCGAGCTGTCGGGCGCCGATCGTCGTGCGGCGCAGAAGGAGCTGCAGACGGTGGAGCGCCGCATCGCGAAGCTCACGGCGAAGGCGGATGCCGAGCGAGTCGCGCTCGCCGACCACGATCAGTCCGACTATGTCGGCATCGGGGAGAAGATGAAGGGGATCACCGCGATCGACGCGGAGGTCGCCGAGCTGGAGGAGCGCTGGCTGGAGCTGTCCGAGCTCCTCGACTGACAGGCCCGCCGCAGGGCCGAGCCGGCAGGTGCCGTCGACGGGGTCGGGCCCGTCAGTGGACGTCGAAGCTCAGGCTGAGTTTGCGGAGGAGTCCGGCCAGCCGCTCGCGGTCGCTGCGGGAGAGCACCGCCAGGAGCGCTGCTTCGGCATCGACGAGTCGCGTGATCGCCGCGTCGACGCGGGTGCGTCCGTCGCCGGTGAGTGTCACCAGCACGCTTCTGCCGTCGGCGGGGTCTCCCTCGCGACGCACGAGCCGGCGCCCGACGAGCCGGTCGATGCGGTTGGTCATCGTGCCGCTGGAGACGAGCGTCTGCTGCAGGAGCTGTTTGGGGCTCAGCTGGTAGGGCTCGCCCGCGCGACGCAGCGCCGACAGCACGTCCCACTCCCAGGGCTCCAGGTCGCTGCGACGGAACGCCTCACGACGGGCGCGATCGAGGTGGCGTGAGAGCCGGTCGACACGGGAGAGCACTTCGAGGGGCGAGAAGTCGAGGTCGGGGCGCTGGGTGGTCCAGGCCCCGACGATGCGGTCGACTTCGTCGTGCTCGGCAGTCACCTCGCCATTATCGCCGCTGCGACGGCCCGGCGCCGAATGGGGGGCGGAACGGGGGCGGGTGGCGGCGGCTCTGTGACCGGTCACATTTCGGTAACGGATCGCGGCACGGCCTTTCGGGGCGTGGGGCGCCGACGGAGACTGTGACCGGTAACAGGCGCACAGTGACGCGCGCCCGGATCGAAGGAGACCACCCGACATGTCCCGCCCGCCGGCATCCCTCGCCCCCGTCACCATCTCGGCTCCGCGCCCGATGCGATCGCTTGTGCGCCTGCTCGCGCCGGCCGTCGCCGTGACACTGGCCGTCTCCGCCATCGGTGCCCCCGCAGCCGTCGCCGCCCCCGATGAGGGCCCGGTCGAAGCCGGCATCACCGTGCAGAAGGTCGAGAACCTGCCCGCGGACTTCATCAACGGGGTCGACGTGTCGTCGGTGCTGTCGCTGGAGGAGTCCGGCGTCGTCTTCAGAGACGACGACGGTGACCCCGCCGATCTCTTCGACGTGCTGAAAGACCACGGGGTGACCGACGTGCGCGTACGCGTGTGGAACGACCCGTTCGACGCGCAGGGCCGCGGCTACGGGGGCGGCGATGTCGACGTCGAGCGGGCGGTGCGTATCGGCGAGCGGGCCACCGCCGCAGGCCTCGGCGTGCTCGTCGACTTCCACTACTCGGACTTCTGGGCAGACCCCGGCAAGCAGAAGGCACCGAAGGCCTGGGCCTCGCTCGGCGTCGGCGAGAAGGCGGATGCCGTCGAGTCGTTCACGACCGACGCGCTCGAGAAGTTCGCCGAGGCGGGCGTCGACGTCGAGATGGTGCAGGTGGGCAACGAGACCAACAACGGCGTCGCCGGCGTGACGGGCTGGGACGGCATGGCACAGGTGTTCTCGGCGGGCTCCGCCGCGGTGCGAGAGGTCTTCCCCGACGCCCTCGTCGCCCTCCACTTCACCAACCCCGAGTCGGCGGGTCGCTACGCCGGCTACGCCGCGAACCTCGCCTCCCGCGGTGTCGACTACGACGTGTTCGCGTCGTCGTACTACCCCTTCTGGCACGGCTCGCTCGCGAACCTCACCTCCGTGCTCGCGCAGGTGGCGACCACGTATGACAAGAAGGTGATGGTCGCCGAGACGAGCTGGGCGTACACACTCGACGACGGCGACGGCCATGGCAACACGATCGACCTGCCGTCCGAGGCGACGATGTACCCCGTCAGCGTGCAGGGCCAGGCGACAGCCGTGCGCGACGTCATCCAAGCCGTGGCGGACGTGGGCGATGCCGGCATCGGCGTCTTCTACTGGGAGCCCGCGTGGCTTCCGGTCGGCCCGCCCGACCAGCTCGAGCAGAACCGCGTGCTGTGGGAGCGGGACGGTTCGGGATGGGCGACCAGCTATGCCGCCGAATACGACCCTGACGACGCCGGTGAATGGTACGGCGGCTCCGCGTGGGACAACCAGGCGCTGTTCGGCTTCGACGGCACGCCGCTGGAGTCGCTGCGCGTGTTCGAGTACGCACGCACCGGCTCCGTGGCGCCGCGAGAGGTCACCGCCGTCGAGCAGCCGACCCTCTCGTTCACGGTCGGCGAGGAGATCGTGCTCCCGGATGCCGTGTCGCTCACGTTCAACGACGGGACGAGCGAAGACGAGGCGGTCGAGTGGGCACCCGCCGCGGGGTACATCTCCGGCCCCGGCGAGTACCGGATCGGCGGTCGGACCGCATCCGGCCACGTCACCACGGCCACCGTCACGGTCGTGAGCGTCAACGAACTGAGAAACCCCGGATTCGAAGACGCCGACGTCTCCATGTGGGCCAAGACCGGCGCCGCCCTCACCGTGCGCGCGACCGACGACCCCCGCACCGGCTCGCGGTCGGCGCACTTCTACTCGGGCTCCGCCTTCTCCTTCACGCTGAGCCAGCAGGTCACCGGCCTCGCGGCGGGCGAGTACCGGGCGTCGGCGGCGATGCAGGGCGATGGCGAGAACGCCGCGAGCGATGTGCGCATAACCCTCACCGCCGGAGACGCCACGGCATCCGCGCCTTTCGAGCTCGGCGGATGGCGCACCTGGTCGACCCCGACCACCGACGCCGTGCGCGTCGCGGCGGGCGGAACGGCGACCGTCACGATCTCGGCCTCCCTGCCCGCCGGGGCGTGGGGGACGATCGACGACGTCGTGCTCACCCGCGCCGTGACCGGGGCCGACACCACCGCGCTGCAGGATGCCGTGGGCCGCGCCGAAGGCATCGACCGCGACGCCGCGACCCCCGCCTCCCTGGAGCCGCTCGACGCCGCGTTGGAGATCGCGGCGGTGGTGCTCGCCTCGTCCGCGCCCGCGGGCGACAAGGTCGACGCGGCGCTCGCGCTGATCGAGGCTGCTCTGGACGGCCTCGAGCTCGCCGGCGAGGAGCCGGCGCCCCACGTGGAGGTGGTCACCGTGCGGATCGTGGAGGGCGATGCCCTCGAGCTTCCCGCGACCGTCGACGTGCGGCGATGGAACGGCACCGTCGACGCCCAGCCGGTGACCTGGTCGACGGCGGCCGCCGACATCGCCGGTTCGGGCGAGTACCGCATCTCGGGCCGCACGACCGACGGTCTCGCCGCCCGCGCCGACATCACGGTGACGCCGCGCCAGTGGGTGCGAAACCCCGGATTCGAGGATGCCGAGACCTCCGTGTGGACGATCACCGGGACGGGCGCGTCGGTGGGCGCGACGGCGGATGCCGCGAAGGGGGCGCGGGCGGTGAGCTTCTGGGCCGACGCCCGCTACGCCTTCACGGTGACCCAGCGCATCACCGGCGTCACTCCGGGGAGCTACACCCTGTCGGCCATCACGCAGGGCGACGGCGAGGCATCCGGCGACACGGCGCTGCTGTCGGCGACCACCTCCGGGGGCACCGCCACCGCCCCGCTCCGCCTCGACGGCTGGCAGACATGGCGCACCGCCACCACGGCACCCGTCGTGGTGGGCGCTGACGGGACGATCACCGTGACCGCCGCCTTCTCGCTCGCCGCGGGCGCGTGGGGCACGCTCGACGAGATCCGCCTCACCCGCACGGGAGACCGCCTCGACACCGACACGCTGGCCGCGGCGGCGGAAGAGCTCGCCGCCCTCGACCCGGCCGAGTACACGGTGTGGTCGTACGCGCAGGTGCCGACCGTCGTCGAGCGCGCGCGGGTGGTCGTCGCGGCCGACTGGCCGACCCGGGCCCAGATCGACGCCGCGTCGGCATCCGTCGCCGAGGCCCGGGCGCGGCTCGTGCGCACCGATGCGGACGCCGCGACCGCCGCGCCGGCGCGCGGCGTGCTGTCACACGACAACGGCTGGGACACCGGGCTTCTCGACGGCGACTACACGGTGCACATGAACCTGTGGTGGGGGCACAACGCGTCGTCGATGCGGCTGTACGAGAACGGCGTCCTCATCGCGACCGTGCCCCTGACAGCGGCCGGGGTGGCCGCCCAGCACGCTTCGGTACCCGTGCGCGGCAAGTCCAACGGCGAGTATCGCTACACCGCCGTGCTGTCGAACACGAAGGGGGAGACGACGCTCGCGCCGCTCACGGTGAAGGTCACCGCCGCCAATCCCGGCACGCCGGTGCTGAGTCATGACAATCACGACGGCGACGGCCGGTTCACCGTGACGGCCGACCTGTGGTGGGGCACGAACGCGACGTCGTACCGCTTCTTCCACAACGGCGTGCTCGTGGCCGAGGGTGCCCTCACGGCGAAGACGCCCGCGGCGCAGCGCGCCACGCTTCCGGTGACGGGCACGACGAAGGGGACGCACACGTTCCGGGTCGAGTTCGTGAACGCCGCCGGTGTCACCTCCAGCGCCCCGCTGACGGTCATCGTGAGGAAGTGACCCGAACGAGGAGCACCGTCCGGCCGGAGGACCGGGGTCGCGCGTGGCAGACTTGTCGTGCGGCCCCGCTCCTGCTGGGCGCGCGGTCCGCCGTGGTGTAATGGCAGCACGACAGCCTTTGGAGCTGTGAGGTCTAGGTTCGAGTCCTGGCGGCGGAGCATGGCTGAGACACCGCTCGATCCTTCGTTGGCCGTCGTCATCCTCGCCGCCGGCGAGGGGACGCGCATGAGATCCTCGCTGCCGAAGGTGTTGCACCGCATCGGCGGCAGGCCGCTGGTCGGGCACGTGCTCGACACGGCGCGCGACCTCTCGCCGTCCCATGTGGTCGTGGTCGTGCGCCACGAGCGCGATCGGGTCGCCGATGCCGTGTCCGGCGTCTCGAGCGAGATCGTGATCGTCGACCAGGACGACGTGCCCGGCACCGGCCGCGCCGTCGAGGTCGCGCTCGAGGCGCTCCCGGCGTTCGAGGGCGATGTGCTCGTGCTCAGCGGCGACGTCCCGCTGCTCGACGACCAGACGCTGACGGCTCTCATCGCCTCGCACCGTGCCCAGCACGCGCAGGCGACGCTTCTGAGCGCCGTCGTCGACGACCCGACAGGGTACGGGCGGGTCCTCCGCGATGCCTCGGGCGCGGTCGAGCGCATCGTCGAGCAGAAAGACGCGACCGACGAAGAAGCGCGCGTCCGCGAGATCAATGCCGGGGTGTACGTCTTCCGCGCAGGCCCCCTCCGCTCCCACCTCGCTCGCGTGGGCACCGACAACGCACAGGGGGAGAAGTACCTCACCGACGTCATCGGGCTGCTGCGGGCCGACGATGCGCCGGTGGCGGCATCCGTCGTGGCCGATGCGTCGCTCATCCTCGGCGTCAACGACCGTGTGCAGCTCGCGGAGGCAGCCCGCATCCTGAACGCACGCACCGTGCGGCGCTGGCAGCTCGCGGGGGTCACGGTGCAAGATCCCGACACGACGTGGATCGACGTCACCGCGACGCTCGCCCCCGACGTGACGGTGCTTCCCAACACCCACATCCTCCGTGCCACCGCCATCGCCACCGGCGCGGTCGTCGGGCCCGACACCTCACTCGAAGACTGTGAAGTCGGTGAGGATGCCGTCGTCCGCCGCACGGATGCGACGCTCGCCGTCATCGGACCGCGTGCGACCGTCGGCCCCTTCGCCTACCTCCGCCCCGGCACCGAGCTCGCCGCCGGCGGCAAGATCGGCACGTTCGTTGAGACGAAGAACTCCCAGATCGGAGAGGGAAGCAAGGTGCCGCACCTGTCGTACATCGGCGACACCACGATCGGTCGGGGCGTCAATCTCGGTGCCGGGGCGATCACCGCCAACTACGACGACATCGCCAAGCACCGCACGGAGATCGGCGACGAGGTCCACTCGGGCTCGCACAACGTCTTCGTCGCGCCCGTTAGGATCGGAGATGGCGCGAAAACCGGTGCCGGCGCGGTCATCCGCAAGGACGTCCCGCCCGGAGCACTGGCACTGAGCGTCGCCCCTCAGCGGAACGTGGAGGGGTGGGTCGAGAACCACCGACCGGGGACAGGAGCGGCCGAGGCCGCGGCCCGTGCTCGGTCCGCACAGAAAGCGGACGATGGCGCGCAAGAACAAGGCGACTGATCACGGGCGGGACGACATCGCCCCGGGACTGGTCGTGAAGACCAAGAAGCGGCTCGTCGTCGCTTCCGGCAGCTCCCACCCTGAGCTTGCTCAGCAGGTCGCCGCCGAGCTGGACTCGACCCTCGTTCCCACCGAGCACCGCACCTTCGCGTCGGGCGAGATCCTCACCCGCTTCGAGGTGTCGATCCGCGGATGCGACATCTTCCTCATCCAGTCGTTCGGTCCGCCCGTCAACGAGTGGCTCATGGAGCTGCTCATCATGCTCGACGCCGCCAAGCGGGCCTCCGCCAAACGCATCTCCGTCGTGGCGCCGTACTACCCGTACTCGCGTCAGGACAAGAAGGGCCGGGGGCGCGAGCCGATCAGCGCGCGCCTCGTCGCCGATCTTCTGAAGACCGCCGGTGCAGACCGGGTCATGAGCGTCGACCTGCACGCGGCACAGATCCAGGGCTTCTTCGACGGGCCCGTCGACCACCTCTTCGCCAAGCCGGTGCTGCTCGAGTACTTCGAGAAGAGCCTGTCGGCCGAAGACCGCGCGAAGCTCACGGTCGTCTCTCCCGACACGGGCCGCGTGCGGGTGGCCGACACCTGGTCGGACAGCCTCACCGCCCCGCTCGCGATCATCCACAAGCGCCGCGACCCGAACGTGGCCAACCAGGTCACCGTGAACGACATCGTCGGAAACGTGGAGGGGCGGGTATGCCTCCTCGTCGACGACATGATCGACACCGGCGGCACCATCGTGAAGGCGGCCCAGGCCCTCAAGCGCAACGGCGCGGAGCGGGTCATCGTGGCCGCGACGCACGCGATCTTCAGCGATCCCGCCGTGACGCGGCTGCAGGACGAGTCGATCGACGAGGTCGTCGTCACCGACACCATCCCGCTGCCGGAGGAGAAGCGCTTCCCGAACCTCACCGTGCTCCCGATCGCCCCACTGCTGGCGCGTGCGATCCGGGAGGTCTTCGAAGACGGATCGGTCACCAGCATGTTCGACGGGGCGGCATAGGCTGAGGCCATGTCCTCCGTCGACGAGGCAGGCCTGAGTCCCACCCGGCCCTACAGCCGGGAGGTCGTCGACGTCGTCGAAGAGCTGCGGTCGGACCCCGCCGGGCTCTCGTCCGCGGAGGCCGCGGAGCGACTCGCGACCGTCGGACCGAACGTGCTCCCCGAGCCCCGCCGCGCGCCGGCGTGGCTGCGGTTCCTCGGGCATTTCAACGACACGCTCATCTACATCCTGCTGGGCGCCGCCGCGATCAAGGCGGTGATGGCCGACTGGCTCGACTTCTGGGTCATCATGGCGGTCGCCATCATCAACGCCGTCATCGGATTCCTCCAGGAAGGCCGCGCGGAGAAGGCGCTGGCCGGCATCCGGGGCATGCTCTCCTCCGATGCGCAGGTGCGGCGGGCGGGGGCCTGGTCGACCATCCCGGCGGCAGACCTCGTGCCCGGCGACGTCGTACGCCTCGCGCCGGGAGACAAGGTGCCCGCCGACCTTCGGCTGATCCACGCCGCACAGCTGCGCATCGACGAAGCGGCGCTCACCGGGGAGTCGGTGCCGAGTTCGAAGCAGGTGGAGCCGGTGGCCTCTGACGCGGGCGTGGGCGACCGCTCCTCCATGGCCTTCTCGGGCACGATCGTCTCTGCGGGGCAGGGGCGGGGCGTCGTCACCGCGACGGGCGCGGCCACGGAGATCGGCCGCATCCAGACGCTCGTCGGTGAGGCCGGCACCCTGCAGACGCCGCTGACGCGCCAGCTCGCGCAGTTCGGCAAGGTGCTCACCCTCGTCATCCTCGGCATGGCCGTGCTGATGCTTCTTATCGGGCGATTCCTGCACGGGATGCCGTTCGCCGACCTCATCTCGGCGACGATCGGCTTCGCGGTGGCCGCGATCCCCGAGGGCCTTCCGGCGCTCGTGACGATCACGCTCGCCATCGGCGTGCAGCAGATGGCGCGCCGCAACGCCATCACCCGCAAGCTCCCTGCTGTCGAGACGCTCGGGTCGGTGACGACGGTGTGCTCCGACAAGACGGGCACGCTCACCAAGAACGAGATGACCGTGCGACGTCTGGTGACGGCCGTCGCGACCTACGAGACGACCGGGCTGGGCTATGACCCCGAGGGGCGCATCATCGGGCACCCGGGCGACGGCGACACCCCCGATGACGGCGATCTGCGCGCGCTGCTGGCGGTCGCCGACCTCTGCAACGACGCGCACGTGGTCCGCTCCGACGACGGGGGCTGGGCTCTCGTGGGGGAGCCGACCGAAGGCGCGCTGAAGGTCGTCGCCATGAAGGGGCGCGTCGGTCTCAGGGGTGGCCCGTCCGCACGGCGGATCGGTGTCGTTCCCTTCGACTCGGCGAACAAGTTCATGGCGACGCTCAACGAGTCGCCCGACGGCGCCCGCGCGATCCTCGTCAAGGGAGCCCCCGACCGTCTCCTGGACCGCGCGCTCACCCAGCGAGGCGCGGAGGGGAGCGAACCGCTCGACCGGACCTTCTGGGAGCGGGCGATCGACGAGCTGAGCGGCGAGGGGCTGCGCGTGCTGGCCGCCGCCCGCACCCCCACCCGCCGTGACCACGTCGACGTGGACGACCTTCAGGATCTCGAGTTCCTGGGCCTGTGGGGCATCCTCGACCCGCCGCGGCCGGAGGCCATCGAGGCCATCGCCGACTGTCATCACGCCGGCATCCGCGTGAAGATGATCACGGGCGACCACGCCGGCACGGCTGTCGCGATCAGCCGGGAGATGGGTCTCGTCTCGGGCGACGCTCCCGTGCTGACGGGGGCAGAGCTCGAGACCCTCAGCCAGGAGCAGCTCAAGGCGGTCGTCCGAGACGTCGACGTCTTCGCGCGCACGAGCCCCGAGCACAAGATCCGTATCGTCCGCGCGCTGCAGTCGCACGGAGAGGTCGTCGCGATGACCGGCGACGGCGTCAACGACGCGCCCGCCCTGACGAGGGCGGATGTCGGCATCGCGATGGGCATCAAGGGCACGGAGGCCACCAAGGAGGCGGCGGAGATCGTCTTGGCCGACGACAACTTCGCCACGATCCGCAGCGCCATCCGCGAGGGGCGCCGCATCTACGACAATCTGCGCAAGTCGGTCGTCTTCCTCCTGCCGACCAACGGGGCGCAGTCGCTGGTCATCCTGGTGGCGATCGTCTTCGGGCTGACGATGCCGCTCACTCCCGTACAGGTGCTGTGGGTCAACATGGTCACGGCGGTGACCCTTTCGCTGGCCCTCGCCTACGAACCGGCCGAACGCGGCATCATGGACCGGCCCCCGCGGCCGCCGGGCGGCTCGCTCATCAACGCGCGGGAGCTCGGCTTCGTGCTGATCGTCTCGCTGCTGATCGGCGGCGCCACCCTCGGCGTGTTCTGGGTCGCCGCGTCGACGGGCGCCGACCTCGCACACGCGCGCACGCAGGCGGTGACGATGCTCGCCCTCGGCCAGCTCGCCTACCTGTTCAACTGCCGCTTCCTCGGGCGGTCGAGCTTCACGGTCGACATCCTCCGCGGAAACGGGGTGGTGTGGCTGTCGGCGGCGGCGCTGCTGGTCCTTCAGCTCGTGTACACCTACGTGCCCTTCATGAACGGGCTGTTCGGGTCGGCGCCGCTCGACCTCGGCGGCTGGCTCGTGCCTCTCGCGCTGTCGGTCGTGATCTTCCTCGCCGTCGAGGCGCTCAAGGCCGCCCGTCGCCGGGGCGACCAGCGTGCCGGGATGCCCGCGGGCGGCGGCTTCGCAGGAAACGCATAGCTCCTCCTTTCCCGGGTCGAAGGGGCCCGCGGATACCGTGGAACGTGGCCTCGAGCGCCGCCCCACCCCGAGGAGGACCCGTGATCCGCATCCACTCCGTTCCCCGTCCGGTGCGCGCCGCCGCAGCGGCGGCATCCGTCGTCGGCATCGCCGCGCTCGCCGGCTGTGCGGGCACGACGACCCCGGCCGCACCCGCTCCCGCGGGCACCGGTGCCACCTCCGGCGATGCGGCGTCCACAGGCACGTACGCCGACGGCACGTACACGGCACAAGGCTCCTATGCGACGCCCGAATCGGTGGAGTCGATCACGGTGACCCTCACGCTGGGCGACGGGGTCGTCACCGACGTCGAGGTGTCCGGTGAACCGACCCGCAGCGAATCGCGTCAGTATCAGGGACAGTTCATCGGCGGCATCCGCGACGTCGTCGTGGGCAAGCCCCTCGACGAGATCTCCGTCTCCCGGGTGGCGGGCTCGTCACTCACCAGCGGCGGGTTCAACCAGGCCGTCGAGGAGATCAAGACGCAGGCCTCTTCCTGAGCGCGGGCTGATCGCATGTCGTCGCTCTGGCGGTTCACCGCCATAGGAACTGCGTGGGACATCGAGACGGATGCCGAGCTGCCCGTCGCGGTGCGCAGCGACGTGATGCGCCTGATCGACGCGTTCGACCGGGTGTGGTCACGGTTCCGCGACGACTCCCTCGTGAGCCGGCTCGCGCCGGAAGGGGGATCGGCGGCGGTACCGCCGGATGCGCGGGCGATGCTCGATCTGTACGCGGAACTGTCCGACGCCACCGGGGGCGCGGTCAATCCGCTCGTGGGCGAGAGCCTCGCCCGCCGCGGATACGACGCGGGCTATCGCCTCGTCGACCAGGGCGCGCAGCCCGCTCCCGCCGACTGGCGACGCCTCCTGGTCTGGAATGCGCGGCGGCTCGAACTGCACGGGCCCGCCTCGATCGATGTCGGCGCGCTCGGGAAGGGACGCCTCGTCGACCTCGTGCGCGCGGTCATCGCCGCCGAGGTGAGCGGGCCTGTCGTCGTCGACGCGAGCGGTGACATCGCGGTGCACGGCACAGCGGAGCGCATCGCGCTCGAGCACCCCTACGACCCGCGCCGCGCGATCGGGGTCTGGGAGGTGACGGATGCCGCGCTGTGCGCGTCGGCGACGAACCGCCGCGCGTGGGGCGACGGTCTCCACCACGTGCTCGACGCGCGCACCGGTGAGCCGGTGCGGGCGATCGTGGCGACATGGGCCGTGGCCGTCGATGCGATGACCGCCGATGCGACCGCCACGGCGCTCTTCTTCGACGGGGGAGCGGAGTTCGCCGCGCGGCACGACGCTCAGTGGGTGCGCATGACCAGCGACGGCCGGGTCGAGTGGTCGCCCGCGTGTACGGCAGAGTTGTTCTCGTGATCTCTTCACTGACCGCCGTCTGGAACCGCCTCTTCGCGGTCGTCGGCCGCATGTCGATGTACCGGCTCGTCGTCTTCGCGCTGGGTGCGCTGGCGGCCATCGCGCTCGTGCTCTCGCTGTTCGGCCTCGTCGGACCGACGCCGCTCGCGCTCCTGGCCACGTGGGCGGTGCTGGCGGCCTTCTCCATCGCCGCCGATGTCGTCGCGCACCGCATCCTCGGCAAGGCGTGGCGGTGGGAGTCGTCGTTCATCACCGTGCTGATCCTGCTGTTCGTGCTGCGCCCGACCGTGGACCCCCTCGGGCTCGTGGGCATCGCGATCGCCGCGATCGTGGCATCCGCATCGAAGTACCTTCTCGCGTGGCAGGGACGCCACATCTTCAACCCGGCGGCCGTCGGCGCGACCGTGCTGACGATCGTGAGCGTGTGGGTGCCCGGTCTCGGGGCGTCGGCGTGGTGGGTCGGCTCGCCGTGGATGGCGGCGCCGGTGATCGCGGCGGGCCTCGTCGTGCTCCTGCGCACCGAGAAGCTGCGCGTGATCGCGGTGTTCCTCGTGGTGGCCGTCGCCGTGGGATTCGTGCGCACGTCGGCGCAGTATCAGGATGCCGGGCTCGCCTTCGACGCAGCGTCGGTGTTCTGGCAGCTGCTGTGGTCGTCGCCGTTCCTCTTCCTCGGGGCGTTCATGCTGTCGGAGCCGCTGACCCTCCCACCGCGGCGCTGGCAGCAGTTCGCGGTGGCCGGCGTCGTCGGGGTGCTCGCGGGCTGGCCGATCACGATCGGTGCCGTCAGCCTCGGCCAGGAGCGCGCTCTTCTGGTCGGCAACCTGGTCGCCTTCGCCTTCACGTTCCGCTCGGCAGTGCGTCTGACGCTCGTGGAGCGCGTCGCGCTGACCCCGACCGTGCGCGAGCTGGTGTTCCGTGCGCGTCGCGGCTTCCGCTTCTCGGCCGGCCAGTATCTGGAGCTCGAGGTGCCGCACCCGCACCCCGACGCCCGAGGGACGCGGCGCGAGTTCAGCATCGTCTCGGCCCCCGAGGAGCTGCCGACGGTGCGCATCGCGCTGCGCGAGGGTTCGCAGTCGAGCTACAAGAAGGCGCTCGCGCAGGTGCAGCCGGGTGATTCCCTGGCCGTCACGGGCGTCTGGGGCGACTTCGTGCTCCCCGCCCGCCCGACGAGTCCGGTGCTCATGGTCGCCGCGGGGATCGGGGTGACGCCGTTCGTCTCGCAGCTGCGGCACCTGCGCCTGTCGGGAGCGGATCGCGACGTCGTGTTCGTGTACGTGGCCTCGGATGCCGAGGAGCTCGCTTTCCGTTCGGAGCTCGAGGAGTCGGGTGTGCCGGTGATCGTGTTCACCCGCGATGAGCCGCGCGACCTCCCGCCGCGTTGGACGTGGGCGAGGGGGGTGCGTCTCGACGCCGACGGACTGCTCCAGGTGGTGCCCGACATCGCGTCGCGTCACGCCTACATCTCCGGCCCGCCGAAGCTCATCGCCGACCTCGCCCCCGCCCTCGAGCGCGCCCGATCGATCACCACCGACGCGTTCTCCGGCTACTGACCTGCCTGCAGGCGGCGCTCGCTCGGCCCCCTGATCCGGGTCCCGGCGCACCGGGCCCCGCGGACCCGGTGTCAGTCGGCGGGGTCGGCCTTCTCGGCGGGATCGGCCGTCTCGGTGGGATCTTGGGGGCGTGCCGGAAGGCGCATCTCGAAGGTCGTGGATCCCGGCTCGCTCTCGACGGTGAGCGTGCCGTGGTGCGCATCGACGATGGCTTTCGCGATCGCGAGGCCGAGGCCCGTGCCGCCCGTCTGGCGTGCCCGGGACGCATCGGCGCGGGCGAAGCGTTCGAACAGCTCATCGGCGACGCGCGGGTCGATCCCGGGCCCGTCGTCGTGCACGCGCACGCCCGCCTGGTCGCCGTCGATGAGTGTCGAGACGACGACGCGGGTGCCGGCAGGGGTGTGGACGCGTGCGTTGGTGAGGAGATTGGCGACCACCTGGTGAAGACGCCCGGCGTCGCCGGCGACGACCACGGCCGCATCGCTCACCTCGAGCTCCCACTCGTGGTCTGCACCGGCGACGCGTGCGTCGGCGGTGGCGTCGATGACGAGACGGGTGAGGTCGACCGTGCCGTACACGAGCTCCTGCCCCTCGTCGAGGCGGGCGAGCAGCAGCAGGTCTTCGACAAGCGTCGTCATGCGCAGGGAGGCGGCCTGGATCCGTTCGAGTCCTTGCTCGGAATGCTCGGCTGCCGCGGCGCTGGAGACGGTGCCTCCGGCGCTGCGCAGGGCCTTCAGCGAGAGTTCCGAGTACCCGCGGATGGCGGCGAGCGGTGTGCGCAGCTCGTGACTGGCATCGGCCACGAACGCCCGCATCCGCTCCTCGTTGCGCTGGCGGGCGGCCAGCGAGGCGTCGACATGGTCGAGGAGCGTGTTGAGGGCCGCGCCCACCTGGCCGATCTCGTCCGCCCCCTGCGCCTCGGAGGCCGGCACCCGCTCGGTGATGTGCACTTCGCCGGATGCCAGGGGCTGCGCCGCGACCCGCGTCGCCGTGTCGGCCACGGCGCGCAGGGGCGCGAGCGACTGGCGGATGACGAAGGCGATGACCGCCGCGAGCACCAGGAGGCCCCCGAGGGTGAGGAGCGTGACGGTGGTCAGGATCTGAGCGACGGTCGAGGCGAGTTCCGAGGTGGGCATGCCCACGGCGATGTAGCTGCTGGAGGACGTGCCCAGCAGCCGCACACGGTAGGTGCCGACGTCATCGACTTCGGCATCGCCCCACCCGTCTCGATCGAGACTCGTGATGCTGGCGAGAAGGCCGCGGATCTCCGCTTCGCTGAGCGTCACGACAGACTCGTCGTCGCCGACGTACGCCCCGCTCGTGCCCGACAGGTTCTGCACGATGAGGAGCGTCCCGACCTCCTGGCGCCCTTCGGAGAGCACATCGGCCGCCATGCCCGTGGGAAGCACGTGCACGCGTGCGGCGGCGGTCGTCACGCGGGCATCGAGGTTCTCCGCGAGGAGGGAGCGGAGGATGGCGCCGGTGGCGAACCCGATCGCGATGAGGATGAGGGCCACGAGGGAGACGACCGCGACGATCATCCGCGTCTGCAGACTCCACCGATGCGGCCGCAGCGCCCTGTCGCGGGGCCGTTCGGCGTCACCGTCCGTCGCGTCGGGGGGCGTCGTCGGGCCGGTGCTCATTGGGGGGCTTTGATCATGTAGCCGACGCCGCGCACGGTGTGGATGAGCGGTTCGCGGCCGGCGTCGATCTTCTTGCGGAGGTAGGAGATGTACAGCTCGACGACGCTGGAGCGTCCGCCGAAGTCGTAGTTCCACACGCGGTCGAGGATCTGCGCCTTCGAGACGACGCGCCGCTGGTTGCGCATGAGGAAGCGCAGCAGCTCGAACTCGGTGGCGGTGAGGTCGATCTCGTCGTCGCCGCGCTGCACCTCGTGCGAGTCCTCGTTGAGCGTGAGATCGCCGACGCGGAGGATCGGATCGTCGCCTTCGGTGATGCCGGTCCCCGCGCGGCGGATGAGACCGCGCAGGCGAGCGACGACCTCTTCGAGGCTGAACGGCTTCGTCACGTAGTCGTCGCCGCCGGCGGTGAGGCCGGCGACACGATCGGAGACGGCATCCTTCGCCGTGAGGAACAGCACGGGAACGTTGTTGCCGCTGTGACGCAGACGCTGCAGCACGCTCATGCCGTCGAGGTCGGGCATCATGATGTCGAGCACGAGCGCGTCCGGCTCGAAGTCACGGGTCATGGCGAGCGCGTCGTAGCCGGAGCCGGCGGTGCGGACATCCCAGCCCTCCATGCGCAGCGCCATCGAGAGAAGGTCGGTGAGCATCGCCTCGTCGTCGACCACGAGCACGCGCAGCGGCGAGCCGTCGGGGCGGCGCAGGGCAGGAGTGGTGGTCATGGATCCCATTGTGCGCCTCGTCCTATGAGGTTTCTATGGTGCGGCCTATGCGTGGCCTGGGAGTCGCCCGGCCGGTCGCCTCAGGGGTGGCGGCGCGACGACGAGAGGAGGAAGGCGAGCAGGAGCATCAGCAGCATCCCGACGACGGCGCCGAGCGTGTTCGAGACGAGGTCGCGCAGGTCGGCCACCCTCGTATCGAGGAACGCCGCCTGCGCGAGCTCGATCGCGAGACTCGTGAAAAGACCGAGGACCGGCGCCGTCCACCACCCGCGGACGCCGAACCACAGCACCGCGAAGATGCCGAGCGGCACGAACATCGCCACGTTCGCGGCGAACTCGACGCGGTCGAACGTGATCCACGCGGTCGACTCCCGCTGTGCGAACCAGGCGAGCAGCCGGTCGAGGGCCGTGGCGATGTCGGAGCCGTACGGGCGCGCCCGGAGGGTGATCCATGCCACCGACCACAGGTACAGCGCCGTCAGACCGGCCAGCACGATCCGCGCGGCCGCCCGGTGGACGCGCAGCGCGGTCGGCTCGGCGGGGCGGGTCAGTGCGTGTCCTCGGCGAGCGTCTCGGAGCGGTCACCCGACCAGAGCGTGTGGAACGTGCCCGGCTTGTCGGTGCGGCGGTACGTGTGGGCTCCGAAGAAGTCGCGCTGCCCCTGGATGAGCGCGGCCGGCAGGCGCTCCGCGCGCAGCCCGTCGTAGTAGGCGAGCGACGACGAGAACGCGGGGGCGGGGATGCCGGCGCCGGCGGCGACCTGCACGATCTCACGCCAGGCCGACTGCGCCCGGCCGAGCGCCTCGACGAAGTAGGGGGCCGTCAGCAGCACGGGCAGCTCCGGCGCGGCCTCGTAAGCCTCTGCGATGCGGTTCAGGAACTGGGCGCGGATGATGCAGCCGCCGCGCCAGATCCTGCTCACGGCGCCGAGATCGATGCTCCACCCGTACTGGGCGGCGCCCGCGCGGATCTCATCGAAGCCCTGTGAGTACGCGACGATCTTGGAGGCGTACAGCGCGAGGCGCACCTGCTCGATGAACGCGTCGTCGTCCTCGACGGTGAAGGCGTCTTCGGCGGGGCCGGGGAGAGCGCCCGCGACGTCGCGCTGCTCGCGGTGGCTCGACAGCGACCGCGCGAAGGTCGCCTCGGCGATGCCCGAGACGGGAACGCCGAGGTCGAGAGCGGTCTGCACCGTCCAGGCGCCCGTGCCCTTGGCGCCGGCCTCGTCGACGATGACATCGACCAGCGGCAGGCCGGTGGCGGCATCCGTCTGCCGGAGCACCTCGGCCGTGATCTCGATGAGGTAGCTCTCCAGCTCGCCGCGGTTCCATTCGGCGAAGATGTCGGCGATCTCGGCGGGCGACTTGCCGGTGCCCCGGCGGATCAGGTCGTACGCCTCGGCGATCAGCTGCATGTCGGCGTACTCGATGCCGTTGTGCACCATCTTCACGAAATGACCCGCGCCGTCGTGACCGACGTGGGTCACGCACGGCTCGCCTTCGGCGACCGCGGCGATCGAGGTGAGGATGGGGCCGAGGGTCACCCACGACTCATCGGGACCGCCCGGCATGAGGGAGGGGCCGTTGAGGGCGCCTTCCTCTCCGCCGGACACGCCCATTCCCACGAAGTTGAAGCCGCGCTCCCGCACGGCCTTCTCGCGCCGGATGGTGTCGGTGAACAGCGAGTTGCCGCCGTCGACGATGATGTCGCCCGGCTCGAAGACGTTCATCAGCTCGTCGATCACGGCGTCGGTGGGACGCCCGGCCTTGACCATGATGATCGCGGTGCGCGGCTTCTGCAGCGACGCGGCGAACTCCTCGTAGGAGAAGGCCGGGACGAACCCTGCCTCCGGGTGCTCGGCGAGAAGCTCGTCGGTCTTGGAGCGGCTGCGGTTGAACACGGCGACGGTGTTCCCGTCGCGCGAGGCGAGGTTCCGGGCCAGGTTCGATCCCATGACCGCGAGTCCGACGACTCCGATGTTGGCGCTGGGCTGGACGGATTCGAGAGCGGGCACGGCTGTTCCTCCAAGAAGATGTGGGGTGGTCTCAGCGTAGCCGGTCGTCCGGCCGGGTCACCTGAGATGTGTCGGGGGGCGTCAGCCCTCCCTGTCGGCGTGCGGCACCTCGATGGTCGTCCGCGCGGGCGGGAGCGCGAGGCGACGCACGATCTCATCGGCCTGGTCGGCGACGGGCTGATCGATGTCGATCGCGAGGTGGCGCTCGTCGGGCTCCGGGTCTTCCAATGTCCGGAACTGCGAGTCGAGGAGTGCGGGCGGCATGAAGTGCGCCTGACGTCGCATCATGCGGTCCAGGATCAGGCGTCGGTCACCCGTGAAATGGACGAAGGTCACCTCATCGCGGCGCAAGACGTCGCGGTAGCGCCGACGCAGCGCCGAGCAGGTGATGATGCCCGGCTCGCCGGCGGCGATGCGTTCATCGATCCAGTCGGCCACGATGCTCAGCCACGGCATCCGGTCGTCATCGGTGAGCGCGTGCCCCGCGGCCATCTTCGCGACATTCGGGGCGGGATGGAGGTCGTCGCCCTCTTGGAAGGCCCAGCCGAGACGCCCCGCGAGCATCGCGGCGACGGTGGACTTGCCGGTCGACGAGACGCCCATGAAGACGAGCACGGGGGATGCCGCAGCGGCGGTCATGTGGGTCACCCTTCGGGGGAGCGGCGTGCCCGCGGTGCAGGGCTCGCGGGCGGTGCGTCCATGAAAGCACAGCGGGGCGCGCGGGCTCGGGCCGCACGACGTGCCACGCTGGAACGGTGACCAGGATCGTCGTGATGGGACCGGGAGGCTCGGGCAAGTCGCTCGTCGCGGCGGCGCTGGCGGCCCGGCGGCGCGCACGGTTCATCGACGGCGACGACCTGCACACGCGGGCCCAGGTATCGAAGATGGCCGGCGGCGTCCCCCTCGACGACGACGACCGGCAGCGCTGGCTGGGAGCCGTGGCGCTCGCGCTCGTGGAGCAGGCGCCCCTCGTCGTGGCCTGCGCGCCGCTGCGGCGCGAATACCGGGATCGGCTGCGTGATGCGGTGCCGGGGCTCTGGTTCGCGGAGCTCGTGCCGTCGGCGGTTCCGACGCGTCGCCGCGTCTCCCGGCGCGACCGTCTCGTTCCCCTCGACCTCGCCGACCCGCGGCTCGTCGATCCGGACGAGAGCGCGATGCTGCCCCTGGCGACGGATGAGGCCGGCGCGCGCTTCGCGCACGACGCCGACCTCGGTGCGATCGTGGACCGGATCGCGGCGGTCTGGGAGGCTCAGTCCTTGCGGTAGCCCGAGCGACCGAGCGACCACAGGGCTCCCGCGAGGGTGAGAGTGGCCCCGACCGTCATCAGTCCGATGAGCCACACGAGCGCGTGCGAGATCCAGCCGTAATCCATGGGTCCTCCTCCGGGAAAGGGTCGTCTTCATCGTAGCGGCGGCGCTGGTAGACTGATCGCGTACTTCGGCGAGGGATGCCCCGGCATCCGTGATCGACGCGGTGAAGAGCGACTGAGATCTCTCGGGTGGCTTTCCTCACGTGCGTGCGTTCGAGTCGAATCCCCTGATCCCCGAATCCCCGAGACCACCCAGACCACCGCATCGGGCCCACGGCCCACAAGGAGAATCATCATGTCGACCGAGACCGACACCAAGGTCATCGCCGAGACCCGCGAGAACTTCGGCAAGGGCTTCGCCCGTCGCCTCCGCGCCAACGGCCAGATCCCCGCCGTCATCTACGGCCACGGCACCACCCCGGTGCACGTCGCGCTGCCGGGCCACCAGGTCTCGCTGCTCGTGCGTCGTGCCAACGCCGTCCTCGAGCTCGAGCTCGACGGCAAGCAGCAACTCACGCTCGTGAAGGACGTGCAGAAAGACCCGGTGCGCCAGATCATCGAGCACATCGACCTCCTCGTCGTGAAGAAGGGCGAGAAGGTCACCGTCGACGTGCCGGTCGTCGTCGTCGGCGAGCCCGCCCCGGGCACCATCGCGAACCTCGACGCCGTCTCGGTGACGCTCGAGGTCGAGGCCACCCACATCCCCGAGCACGTCGAGCTCGACGTCGAGGGCCTCGAAGACGGCACGCACGTCACCGCCGCCGACCTGAAGCTCCCCAAGGGCGCTGCGCTGGCCACCGACCCGGAGACGCTCATCGTCGCCGTCTCGGTGCCGGCTGCCGCGATCGCCGAGGCAGACGCCATCGAGGCGGCCGACGAGGCCGCCGCCGAGGAGCAGTCCGAGGCCGCTGCGGAGTAATCCGCGCTCACGCACGTCACGAGGCCCGTCGCCGCCGATACTGGTGGGGCGGGCCTCGTCGTCGGAAGGACAGGGATGGCAGACACATGGCTGGTGGTCGGTCTCGGGAACCCGGGACCGCGCTACGAGGCGACCCGGCACAACGTCGGGCAGATGGTGATCGCGGAGCTCGCCGCGCGGCGCGGAGAGCGTCTGCGGTCGCACAAGGCCCAGGCGCGCGTCGCGGAGACGTGGCTGCGCCCCGGCGGTCCGAAGCTCGTGCTCGCGACGCCGAACTCGTTCATGAACGTGTCAGGTGGCCCGGTGTCCGCGCTCGCGGCGTTCTACGGCGTGCCCGCCGAGCGGGTCGTGATCGTGCATGACGAGCTCGACATCCCCTTCGACTCCGTCAAGCTCAAGGTCGGGGGCGGGCATGGCGGGCACAACGGCGTCCGCGACGTCGCGAAGGCGCTCGGCACCGCAGACTTCCCGCGCGTGCGCGTGGGCATCGGCCGTCCGCCCGGCCGGCAGGACCCGGCCGACTGGGTGCTCGACCCGTTCTCGGGGGCCGAGCGCACGCAGCTTCCGATCCTGGTGGGCGATGCGGCGGATGCCGTCGAGCAGCTCGTGGGCGACGGGCTGCTGGCCGCGCAGCAGCGGTGGCACGCGCCGCGCGCCTGATGTCGGTGCCCCCGCCTAGACTGGAGGGATGACAGTCGCCGGGATCGTTCGCGCCCTCGCGCAGTCCGAATCCTTCGCCGATGTGCTGCGGAGCAGTCGCTCCGACACCGACTTCTCGGTGGTGTCCGGGCTCGACGCACCGCTTCTGGCAGGTCTCGTCGGCGCCCGTCGCGAGGGGGGCAGGCCTCCCGCTCTTCTCGTCATCGCGCCCACGGGCCGGCGCGCCGAGACGATCGGCGACGCGCTGCAATGCCTCATCCCCGACGCGCTCGTGCTGCACTTCCCCGCGTGGGAGACGCTCCCGCACGAGCGTCTCAGCCCGAGCGCCGAGACCGTCGGGCGGCGCCTCAATGTCCTCCGCACCGTCGCGTCGTGGACGGGGGAGCGGCCCCTCGTGGTCGTGGCATCCGTGCGCGCTGCGCTCCAGCCGGTCGCGGCCGGTCTCACCGAGGCCGGAGCGGTGGAGCTCGCGGTCGGCAGTCGCGGCAACGACCTCGACACGGTCGTCCGCAGGCTGGTGGAGCTCGCCTACCACCGTGTCGACATGGTGTCGCGCCGAGGCGAGTTCGCGGTGCGCGGCGGCATCCTCGACGTCTTCCCGCCCGATGCCGATCACCCCTACCGCGTGGAGTTCTTCGGCGACGAGGTCGATCAGATCCGTGCATTCTCGGTGGCAGACCAGCGGTCGCTCCCCGGTGAGGTGCCGGTGGTCACGCTCATCCCCAGCCGAGAGCTGCTGCTGACCCCCGCCGTGCGCGAGCGGGCCTACGCGCTCCACGAGAAGTTCCCCGGCCTGTCGGCGATGCTCGAGAAGATGAGCGAGGGGATCCCCGTCGAAGGCATGGAGTCGCTGCTTCCCGCCGTCGCCGACGCGGTCGTGCCGCTCATCGACTACCTCCCCGCGGGCACCGCCGCCGCGCTCCTCGATCCTGAGCGCTCGGTGGCCCGCGCCCTCACCCTGAGCGAGACCAATCGCGAGTTCCTCGAGGCCGCGTGGAGCGCGGCGACGGCCGGCGCCGACAGCCCGGTCGACCTCGGGTCGGGCGACTTCCTCACCCTTCCCGAACTGCGCGAAGCCGTCGCGAACCACGACGGCGTGTGGTGGACGCTCAGCGGCTTCGACTCGGGCGCTGCGGATGCCGAGGCCGAGGGGCTCGTCGAGACGGGCGATGTCGTGCGCGTCGCCGCCTCTGCGGTGCCGTCGTTCCAGGGGAACGTCGAGGGGGCGACCGGCCACGTCGCGAAGCTGCTCGCCGACGGGTGGCGCGTCGTGGTGGCCGCGAGCGGCTCGGGCCTCGTCGACCGCGCGCGTGACGTGCTTTCCGAGCGGGGGATCGCCGCGCGCGTCGCCGACGGCGATCTCGACGCGGCGCCGGAGCCCGGCATCGCTCTCGCCGTCGTCGCCTCGCTCGAGTCGGGCTTCCAGCATCCCGACGCCAAGCTCGCCGTTCTCACCGAGAGCGAGTTCTACGGGCGCACCATCGGCGGTGACGCGCGCGTCGTCAAGAAGCTCGCGTCGCGCAGGCGCAACGTCGTCGACCCGCTGCAGCTCAAGCCGGGCGACGTCGTGGTGCACGCGACCCATGGCATCGGCAAGTTCATCGAGCTGGTCCAGCGCGAAGTGTCGACGGGCGGGCGCAACGCCGTCAAGACGCAGCGCGAGTACCTCGTGCTCGAGTACGCGCCCTCGAAGCGGGGCTATCCCGGCGACAAGCTCTTCGTCCCCACCGACCAGCTCGACCAGCTCTCCCGCTACGTCGGCGGCGAGACCCCCGTGCTGTCGAAGATGGGCGGCAGCGACTGGGCCGCAGCGAAGGGTCGCGCACGCAAGGCGGTGCGCGACATCGCCGTCGAACTGGTGAAGCTCTACTCCGCGCGCATGGCGGCGAAGGGTCATGCCTTCGGGCCGGACACCCCGTGGCAGCGTGAGCTCGAAGAGGCGTTCCCGTTCGCCGAGACGCAGGATCAGCTGCAGACGATCGATGAGATCAAGGCCGACATGGAGCGCCCGATCCCCATGGACCGCCTCCTCAGCGGAGATGTCGGCTTCGGCAAGACCGAGGTCGCCGTGCGCGCGGCGTTCAAGGCGATCCAGGACGGCAAGCAGGTGGCGATGCTCGTCCCCACCACGCTGCTGGTCAAACAGCACCTCGAGACGTTCACCGAGCGCTTCGCCGGCTTCCCCGTCAAGGTGCGGCCGCTGTCGCGATTCCAGACCGACAAAGAGGCCCGCGACACCCTGGCCGGGCTCCTCGACGGCACCGTCGACATGGTCATCGGCACCCACCGCATCCTCACCGAGCAGGTCATCTTCAAAGACCTCGGCCTCATGATCATCGATGAGGAGCAGCGTTTCGGCGTCGAGCACAAAGACCAGCTGAAGAAACTCAAGACGAACGTCGACATCCTCGCCATGAGCGCGACGCCCATCCCGCGCACGCTCGAGATGGCGGTCACCGGCATCCGTGAGATGTCGACCCTCCAGACGCCCCCGGAGGACCGGCACCCGATCCTCACCTACGTCGGCCCGCGCAGCGACAAGCAGGTCGCCGCTGCGATCCGGCGCGAGCTCCTGCGCGAAGGCCAGGTGTTCTACGTGCACAACCGCGTGCAGTCGATCCAGCGCGTCGCGGCCCACCTGGCCGAGCTCGTCCCCGAAGCGCGCATCGTCGTCGCCCACGGCCAGATGGGCGAGCACGCCCTCGAGCAGGTCGTCGACGACTTCTGGGAGCGCAAAGCCGACGTGCTCGTCTCCACGACGATCATCGAGACCGGCCTCGACATCTCCAACGCCAACACGATCATCATCGACCGTGCCGACAAGTACGGCCTCAGCCAGCTCCACCAGCTCCGTGGGCGCGTGGGCCGCGGCCGCGAGCGCGCCTACGCGTACTTCCTCTACGACGAGCTCAAGCCCCTCAGCGAGACCGCCGCCGACCGGCTCGAGACGATCGCGGTCAACAACGACCTCGGCTCCGGGATGCAGGTGGCGCTGAAAGACCTCGAGCTGCGCGGCGCGGGCAACCTGCTCGGAGCAGAGCAGGCGGGCCACATCGCCGGCGTCGGGTTCGACCTCTACCTCCGCATGATCGGCGAGGCCGTCGCCACCTTCCGCGGCGAAGAGACGGAAGGCCCCGCCGAGCTGCGGCTGGAGCTGCCCGTCGATGCGCGGATCCCCGAGTCGTACATCGACAGCGAACGGCTCCGGCTGGAGGCCTACCAGAAGCTGTCGGCGGCGGCATCCGTCACCGCCAAGCCGGACGCCATCGACCTCGTCGCCGAGGAGCTGCGCGACCGCTACGGCACTCCGCCCGCTGAGGTGGAGGGCCTGTTCGCGGTCGCGCACCTGCGCCGCCGGGCCGCGCAGTCTTCGCTCACCGACGTGGTGGCCATGGGCCCCAACCTGCGGATCGCGCCCGCGCACGTGCCCGACTCGATCCGGGTGCGACTCCAGCGGCTGCATCCCAAAGCCAAGGTCGTCGCGGGCGGCGACGCGATGATCGTGCCACTGCCCACCGCCGGCGGCGAGCCTCTCGCCGACGCCGATCTCATCGCCTGGACCCGTCAGCTGCTCGACCAGATCTTCCCGCTTCCGGCCCCCGCGGCGCCGCCGGCGGGCGAGCCGACCGACGAGCCGACCGGCGGGCGAGCCACGGCCGGATCAGATCACCAGCAGGCCTGAGACGATCAGCGCGAGGGCGATGACGGCCCCCGCCGTGGCGACGGCGAACAGCACCCACTCCGCGGGGGTGAAGATCCGCTCGCCCCGACTCCGGCGGGCGGCCGCATACAGCGCGGTCGCCGGAACGATGATGATGAGCGAGAGCAGGGTGTACTGGGCGCCTGCCGCATACAGGAGGAATCCCGTGTAGACGGTCGCGATGACCGCGACCGTCGTGTCGATGGTCGTTCGTCTCCGGCGCGCGCTCCTCCGGTCGCGCAGCGCCACCTTCACCGCGAAGCCCGCGGTCAGGAAGTAGGGGATGAGGGCGAGGGCGCTCGTGAGGCTGAGTGCCACGTCGAAGGCGTCGGTCGAGTAGATCACGACGATCAGCAGCACCTGAACGAGCACGGTCGACAGTGTGAGAGCGCCGACGGGCACATCTTTGGGGCTGGTGCGCGCGAAGGGGCGCGGAAGATCTCCCGAGCGTGCGGCGACGAGCAGCACCTCGGCGGCCATGAGGGTCCAGGACAGGTAGGCGCCGAGCACCGCCACCACGAGGGCGACGCTGATGAAGATCGCGCCCCACCCGCCCACGGCGGCCTCCAGCACGCCCGCCATCGAGGGTTGCCGCAGCTGCGCGATCTCTTCGCGCGGGAGGACGCCGTACGAGACGATCGTCACCGACATGAACACGGTCAGCACGGAGAGGAAACCGAGCACCGTCGCGCGGCCGACGTCGCTGCGCTTGCGGGCGTGGCGCGAATAGGCGCTGGCGCCTTCCACGCCGATGAACGCGAACACGGTCACCAGCAGCGTGGCCCGCACCTGCTCGTACAGCACCGGCGCGCCCTGGCCGCCGTCGAGGTTCGCGGCGAACACCGCCGGGTCGAAGGCGAAGGCGCACAGCAGCACGAACACCACGATCGGTGCGAGCTTCGCGACGCTCACGACGCGGTTGATCGCCGCCGCTTCGCGCGCCCCGCTGCGGATCAGGGCATAGAACAGCCACAGCCCGCCCGACGAGAGCGCGACGGCGAGCACCGTGTCACCGGCACCGAGTTCGGGGAACACGGCCCCCAGGGTGGACATGATGAACACCCAGTAGAAGACGTTGCCGGCACAGGCGCTCGCCCAGTATCCGAACGCGGAGAAGAACCCCGCGTACCGGCCGAACCCTGCCCGCGCGTACGAGTAGACCCCCGCATCGAGCTCGGGTCGGCGCACCGCCAGTCGCTGGAACACGAGCGCCAGCATGAGCATCCCCCCACCGGCGATCGCCCACGCCAGCACGGCCCCCCATACGCCCGTCGCGGCCGCGAAGCTGCTGGGCAGCGAGAAGACGCCGGCTCCGATCATCGAGCCGACGACGAGTCCGGCAAGAGTCAGTGCGGAGACCCTCGCCGGGGCCGGGGCGTCAGGTGGGGAGCCGACGGTCATGGCATCCGATCAGATGACGCCCTGTGCGAGCATCGCGTGGGCGACCCGCTCGAAACCGGCGGAGTTGGCGCCGACGACATAGTCACCGGGACGTCCATATCGCTCGGCCGCGTCGAAGGCCGCGTCATGGACGTCTTTCATGATGGCGCGGAGCTTCTTCTCGCTGTCGGCGAAGCTCCACCGCTGACGCGAGGCGTTCTGGCTCATCTCGAGCGCCGAGGTCGCGACACCACCGGCGTTGGCCGCCTTGCCCGGACCGAAAAGCACTCCGGCCTGCTGGAACGCGGCGACGGCACCCGGGGTGGAGGGCATGTTCGCGCCTTCGGCGATGGCACGCACGCCGTTGGCGATGAGGGTGCGGGCATCGTCTTCGTCGAGCTCGTTCTGCGTAGCCGACGGGATGGCGACGTCGACGGGCACCTCCCACGGGCGGGCTCCCTCGACGAAGCGCGCTCCCGGCCGCCGCGCGGCGTACTCGGCGATGCGCGCCCGGTCGACCTCCTTGACCTGACGCAGCAGATCGACGTCGATGCCGCCCTCGTCGACGACGTAGCCCGACGAGTCGGATGCCGTCACCGGCACGGCCCCGAGCTGCCATGCCTTGTCGATGGCGTAGATCGCGACGTTGCCCGAACCGGACACCGCGACGCGCTTGCGCTCGAGCGACTCTCCCTTCACGCCGAGCATCTCCTCGGCGAAGAACACCGCACCGTAGCCGGTCGCCTCGGTGCGCACCTCGGCGCCGCCCCACTGCACGCCCTTGCCGGTGAACATCCCCGATTCGTGACGGTTGGTGATCTTCCGGTAGGTGCCGAAGAGGTAGCCGATCTCGCGTGCCCCGACACCGATGTCGCCGGCGGGGACATCGGTGTGCTCGCCGAGGTGGCGCCACAGCTCGCTCATGAACGACTGGCAGAAACGCATGATCTCGCGGTCGCTGCGCCCGTGGGGGTCGAAGTCGCTGCCGCCCTTGGCGCCGCCGATGCCCTGGCCGGTGAGCGCGTTCTTGAAGATCTGCTCGAAGCCGAGGAACTTGATGATCGACAGGTTCACCGAGGGGTGGAAGCGCAGCCCTCCCTTGTAGGGGCCGAGCACCGACGAGAACTGCACGCGGTAGCCGCGGTTCACGTGAAGGCGACCTTCGTCGTCGATCCAGGGCACGCGGAACATGATCTGCCGCTCCGGCTCGACGACACGCTCCAGGATGCCGCCATCGACGAAGCGCGGATGCGCGTCGAGGACGGGGGCGATCGAGGAGAGCACCTCGTGCACAGCCTGCTGGAACTCCGGCTCATGGGGGTTGCGCGCCAGAACGGCGTCGAAGACCTCCTGGACGGTGGCGGGCAGGGGCGCGAGTGATTCGGTCATAGGGGAGCTTTCGTACCGATGGGTGGGGCATTCGTCGGAGGGGCGCGCAGCGGGGTGGGGCGCGCGAGGGCGACGTGCCCGGACGTGGCGTTCGAGATGGCGAACCTTCCTAGGTTATCTCGCGCGCATCGCTCTCGACGCGCGTCACGCAGGCGTCCTACGCTGGCGGCATGCGATTCGAGCACCTCGGGGCGCAGCCCCGCATCCACCCCGACGCCGTGGTGGCGCCGACGGCCATCGTGTCGGGTGACGTGACGATCGGCGCCGGATGCCAGGTGCTCCACGGCGCGGTGATCACCGCCGAGGGCGGTCCGGTGACACTCGGAGACGAGGTCATCGTGATGGAGAACGCGCTGATCCGGGCGAGTTCTGCGAACGCCGTGCACATCGGGTCGCACGTGCTCGTCGGGCCGATGGCGAGCGTGTCGGGCGCGACCGTCGCCGATGAGGTGTTCCTCGCGACCGGCACCCGCATCTTCAACGGCGCACGCATCGGCGCCCGCAGCGAGGTGCGGATCAACGCGGTCGTGCACGTGCGCACCGTGCTCCCGCCCGAGTCGGTCGTTCCCATCGGGTGGGTCGCCGTGGGCGACCCTGTGCAGGTGCTCTCACCGGATCGCCACGAGGAGATCTGGGCGCTTCAGCACGATCTCGACTTCCCGGGGTACGTCTTCGGCCTCGATCGCGACACCCCCGATCTGATGGTCCAGCTGACGCAGCGCTACGGCTCGTCGCTCGCGCGCCACGCCGGCGACCGGCTCCTGGGCTGAGCCGCGACCGCTCAGCCGGTGTTCTGAAGGCCTGCCGCGACGCCGGACACCGACAGCAGCAGGAGGTGCTGCCATTCCGGTGCCGGGTTCTCGGAGGAGCGCAGCACGCGCAGCGCCCGCAGCTGGAGCAGCGACAGGGCGTCCACGTACGGGTCGCGCATCTTGACGGCGCGGCGCAGCACCGGGCGATTGGCGAGCAGTTCGCCGCCGCCGGTGATGCGCACGATCCACGAGCGGGTCAGCTCCATCTCCGCCATGACGAGGTCGGCCAGGTCGGGACGATCGCCGAGCTCGAGGTATTGGCGTGCGATGCGGAGGTCGGACTTCGCGAGACTCATGCCGACGTTGTCGATGACGGTGCGAAGGAGCGGCCAGTGCTCGTACGCCTCACGCAGGCGCGCTTCGTCGCCGACCGCCTCCAGGGCGCTGCCGAGACCGAACCAGCCGGCGAGGTTGATGCGGGCCTGTGACCAGGCGAACACCCACGGAATGGCGCGGAGGTCTTCGAGCGACTCGACCGACAGGCCGCGCCGCGCGGGGCGCGACCCGAGCGCGAGGAGCCCGATCTCCTCCATGGGGGTCACCGTCGCGAACCACGAGGCGAACCCGTCGGCCTTCACGAGCGAGAAGAAGCGGTCGCGCGAGGCGGTGTCCATGCGGGCCGCCACATCGGCGAAGCGCTCGGCAGCGGCGCGGTTGCGCTGCTCGATCGACGGTGCCGACGCCAGCAGCGTCGCCGCGGCCACCTGATCGATGTGACGCATCGCGATCGCCGGGTCGCCGTAGCGAGCGAAGATCACCTCGCCCTGTTCGGTGAGCTTGAATCGGCCGTCGACGGAGTGCGGAGGCTGGGCGAGGATCGCGGAGTTCGCCGGACCGCCCCCGCGGCCGAGCGCACCGCCACGGCCGTGGAACAGGGTCAGGCGGATGCCGGCATCCTGCGCCCAGGCCGCGATCTTCGCCTGCGCCTCGTACAGGGCGAGGTTGGCGGCGACCGGACCGACGTCCTTCGACGAGTCCGAGTATCCGAGCATGACCTCGAGGCGACGTCCCGTGGCCGCGAGGCGGGCGGCAGCCTCGGGCTGCTCGACGAACTCCGCCATGATGCCCGGTGCCGCCTGAAGGTCGGCGAAGGTCTCGAACAGCGGGATCACATCGAGCACCGGCGCGGTCCCGGAGGGACCCGCGGCGAAGGCGGCCAGGCGGTGCACGGCGGCGAGGTCGTCGGCCGACCGGGTGAAGGAGACGATGTAGCGGCCGGCGGCGCGGGGGCCATAGCGGTGCTGGATCTGCGCGATCGTGCGGAAGACGTCGAGCACCTCCTCGGCCTGGGTGGAGAGAGGGCCACCGGCCTCGCACTCCGCGAGCACCTTCGCGTGGACCGCCGAGTGCTGACGCACTTCGAGTTCGGCGAGGTGGAACCCGAAGGTCTCCACCTGCCACACGAGGTGCTGCAGGTGGCCATACGCCTGACGGGATGCGTGGGCGGCCACGAGCGAGCTCTGCACGATGCGGAGGTCTGACAGAAGGTCTTCGGGGTCGCGGTAGGCGAGATCGGCGTCGCGCTTGCGCGTCGCGACGATGCGGCGCGTGATGAGCAGCATGGCGCGCTTGTGCGGCTCTCCCGCGGCACGCTTGCGGGCGTCGGCGGCGCCTTCTTCGTCGCCGTCCGCGAGCCGCTGCAGAAGAGCCTGCAGCTCGTCGCTGGGCGGTGTCGTGTCGGCCGACAGGGTCAGCGTTCGCGAGATGCGCTCCGCCGTGCGGCCGAGGCCGAGGAGGATGTGCTCGGCGGCGATGCCCGCCGCCTTCTTGGTGACGGCGGCGGTGACGAACGGGTTGCCGTCACGGTCGCCGCCGACCCAGGTGCCCAAGCGGACGAAGGGGCGCACGACCGGGGCGCGGTTGCCGGCGCCCGGCCCCTGCAGCGCGTCGTCGACGCGTCGGTACACGTGCGGCACGGCGGTGTAGAGCGTCTCGTCGAACACCGACATGATGGCGCGCACCTCGTCGACCGGGGTGGGCTTCTCGGCTCGCAGGGGAGCGGTGCGCCAGAGGGTGTCGATCTCTTCGATCATGCGGCGCTCGGCACGGCGCTCGTCGGCGCCGCCGCGCACGGCCGCATTGTGCTCCCCGAGCAGGGTCGCCAGGCGCCGGATGCTCGACGACACGGCACGGCGACGGGCCTCGGTGGGGTGCGCGGTGAAGACGGGGTGGAAGCGCAGATCCTGCAGCCGCTGCAGCGCCGTGTCGTCGCCGACCTCTTCGGAGAGGCGCACGAAGGCCGCAGCGACCGACTCGGTCACGTGCTCCTTCTCGGGGCGGCCGTCGCGCTCCTTGAGGACGCGCACGCGCTGCTGCTCCTCGGCGAGGTTCACGAGGTGGAAGTACACGGTGAAGGCCCGGGCCACCTCGTCGGCGCGTGACACGGAGAACGAGTCTGCGATCTCCACTGCCCGCTCGAACGCCTCCGGGGAGTCGTCGGTGTACGCGGCGATCGTTGCGAGCCGGAGCCGTTCGACGTCCTCGAACAGCCCGGGGGATCCGCTCTCACGCAGCACGCGGCCGAGGAGTCCGCCGAGCAGGCGCACGTCGGCGCGGATCTGCTCAGGCAGCTCCTGCTCCGCCTCGCTGCGCCCGACGAGATCGATCGCTTCGGTCCGTGTCATCTCACGCATCCCTCCACCGTAAACCTCTCCGGATGCCGCCCCTGCACGCGCTAATCTCGGTGGGGGTGTGCCGGGAAGTCTGGTCGGCGATGTCTTTGTCATCCCCGGAATGAGGACTCATGCGTCTGCTGCGCTCCACTCGCTTCCCCGCCCTGATCCTGCTGCTGGCCGCGGTGATCGGTCTCGTCATCGCGAACTCAGGATGGGGAGAAGCCGCCGCGGGTCTCAAAGAGGCGCACGTCGGCATCCCCGGTGTCATCGACCTGTCGATCGGGCACTGGATCTCCGACGGCCTGCTCGCCGTCTTCTTCTTCGTCGCCGCCGTCGAGCTGCAGTTCGAGCTGACCAACGGACAGCTCAACTCGCCGCGCACCGCGCTTCAGCCGGCCATCGCCGCCGCCGGCGGTGTCATCGTTCCCATCGCCGTCTACCTGGTGCTGGCCGGGGGAGCGGACACCGCGCGAGGCTGGCCGATCCCGACAGCGACCGACATCGCCTTCGCGCTCGGCGTGCTGGCGGTGCTGGGGAGAGGGCTCCCGCCGGCTCTGCGCGTGTTCCTCCTCGCCCTCGCGATCCTCGACGACATCGTCGGCATCATCTTCATCGCCGTGCTGTTCACGACCGACGTCGACCTCTTGATGCTCCTTCTCGCGATCGCGGGGCTCGTCGTGTTCCGGATCCTCAGCCGGGCGCTCGACACCTCGACCAAGCCCGTCCTCATCGTCGCTCTCGTCGTCGTCGCGCTCGTCGTCTGGTGGCTCGTGCTGTCGTCGGGCGTGCACGCGACGATCGCGGGCGTCGGGCTCGGACTCGTGATGGCTCAGCAGCCCGCCCTCCGCACCCGGCATGCACTCGAACCCTGGGTCAACGGGATCATCCTCCCCGTCTTCGCCCTCTCTGCGGCGCTCGTGGCCATCCCGCAGGTCTCACCCACGCAACTCTCGCCCGCCTTCTGGGGGGTGGCGGTCGCCCTGCCGGTGGGCAAGGTCGTCGGCATCACGCTCGGTGGACTCCTCGCCCAGCGCATCGTGCACATCCCCGGGCTGCCGAAAGTCGCCTTCGCCGACCTCCTGGCGCTCGCAGCCCTCGGCGGCATCGGCTTCACCGTGTCTCTGCTGATGGCCGAGCTGTCGTTCGCCGGGGCGGACGCGATACGCGATCAGGCCATCCTGGGCGTGATGGCCGGTTCGCTGATATCGCTCGTCCTCGGCGCGATCCTCGTATCGTGGCGGGCATGGCATCACCGTCGGCTGCAGACCACCACCGCCCAGGAGACCTGAGCGACGACATCGGCGGAGCGGATCCGGTCGCCCACCTGGCCGCAGAGGGGCATCCGCCCGCCGATCCGCTGCGCGTCGCCGCGGAGACGATGCGTGCCGTCCGTGAGCGCTGTGTGTGGAGCGCCCGCATCACCCACGACGACCTCGTGCCGTATCTGATCGAGGAGTCCGCCGAGCTCGTCGACGCCGTCGAGGCGGGCTCGCGTGCGGACCTTCGCGAGGAGCTCGGCGACCTCCTGTGGCAGGTGCTGTTCCACGCCGCTGTCGCCGCGGGCGACCCGGACCACCCGTTCGACATCGACGACGTCGCCCGAGGGCTCACCGAGAAGATGGTCCGGCGGCACCCGCATGTCTTCGGCGACGCCGTCGCGCACACGCCCGAGGAGGTGCTCGTGCATTGGAACGCGGCGAAGGATGCGGAGAAGCGGCAGCGCACCAGCGTGCTGGAGGGCATCTCGTCGCACATGCCTTCGCTCGCCCTCGCGCAGAAGATCCTCGGCCGAGCGCAGCAGGTGGGCGTGCAGGCGGCGATCGAAGACGCGGCGCCCCAGTCCGAGCGCGACCTCGGCGACGCGCTGCTCTCGCTCGTCGAGTTCGCCCGGAGCCGTGGGTGGGACGCCGAGCGGGCACTGCGCGTCCGCATCCGCGAGCTGGAGACCGAGGTGCGCGCCGCGGAGCGCGACGCCGCGCCTCCGGCGGAGGGCGCACCCGAGGATCTGGAAAACTAGACCGGTGGCCACCGTGAATCCGCCGCGCGGCATGCGCGACTTCCTCCCTGCTGACAAGGCTCGACGCGAGCGCGTGCTCGCCGTCATCCGCGAGCGCTACCGCGCCCATGGTTTCGACGAGATCGAGACGCCCGTCGTGGAGGAGTACGAGCGGCTTCACGCCGGCATCGGCGGAGACAACGAGAAGCTCGCGTTCAACGTGCTCAAGCGCGGGCTCGACGCCGACGCGATCCGTGCCGCCGCCGAGGCCCCTGGCGACCTCGCAGACCTGGGGCTCCGCTACGACCTGACCGTTCCCCTCGCCCGCTTCTACGCGAGCCACCGCAGCGAGCTTCCCCGCGTCTTCCGGGCGATCCAGATCGCGCCCGTCTGGCGTGCCGAGCGCCCGCAGAAGGGGCGGTATCGGCAGTTCGTGCAGTGCGACATCGACATCATCGGCGACGCGACGTCGCGCGCCGAGGCCGAGCTGGTCGTCGCGAGCCTCGACACGCTCGATGCCCTCGGACTCGAGGGCGGGACGATCCGGATCAACGATCGCCGCCTGCTCGACGCGATGCTGGATGCGTTCGGCTTCGCAGCCGAGGAGCGTCCCGGCGTGCTGATCACGATCGACAAGCTCGACAAGATCGGACCCGGCGGAGTCGCCGAGGAACTGCGCGGGCGCGGGGCGACCCCCGCGGCAGTCGATGCCTTCGCCGATTTCCTGCGACGCCCGGAGGCCCTTCCGCACGGTGCCTACGGGGAGGAGCAGATCCGGGCTGCGCTTCCCGCCGGCGCGCCCGACGACGTCGTGGCCCACCTCGTCGGGATCGGCGCGGCCGTCGCTGCGGCCCGCCCCGCCGGCAGCGACGTGCCGCTCGTCTTCGACCCGTTCCTCGTTCGGGGCATGGGCTACTACACGGGCACCATCTTCGAACTCGCGCACCCCTCCGTCGGCTACTCCCTCGGAGGCGGCGGACGCTACGACGGCATGATCGGTCGGTTCCTCGGGCAGCAGGTGCCGGCGGTGGGCTTCTCGATCGGCTTCGAGCGAATCGTCGATCTCGTCTCCGAGCAGGCAGGCGGCGCCGGCCAGGCGATCGTCCTCGTCCACGACCGCGATGTGCCCGTGGCCGACCTCGTCGCGCTGAAGGCGGCCTTCGTGGCCGAAGGCTCGCGCGTGAGGCTGGAGCAGCGCACCAAGAACCTGAAGGGCCTCCTGGAGCGGTCGGCCGCCGACGGCTACACGGCCTTCGCGACGGTCTCGGCCGGGCAGGCCCGCGACGACCTCGAGATCAAGCAGATCGGCTGACCGCACGGCTCGGTCGGTCGGCGGCCCGGCTCTCGGCAAGGAGACATGGCATGAGCACCGACCCTCGCGTGCGGATCCGTGTCCGCCGCTTCGTCCTGGTGGGCTTCGTGCTCCCCGTCTTCGTCGTGCTCGTCGGCGTGGTCGCCCTGGCGCTCGCGTGGCCGTCGCTCCCGCATCCTGTCGCTGTCCACTGGGGGCTCGACGGCCGTCCCGACGGGTTCGGGCCCGCGTGGTTGCCGCTCGTCCTGCTCGCGACGACGGGGCTCGGGCTCCCCGCCCTGCTCACGGCGCTGACCGTCCCGTCCCTGCGGTCGGGCGATTACGGCCGCGTGTACCCGCTGCTCGGCGCGTTCTCGGCGGGCATGGCGGTGTTCCTCACCGTGCTCGTCACGGTGTCGACCGTGCCGCAGGTCGCCGTCGCCGATGCCACCGACGCTCCCGCCGTCTGGATCGCCCTCCTCTCGGCGCTCGCGCTCGGCGGGGCGGCGGGCGTCGCGGGCTGGTACGTGCAGCCGCGCGATCCGTTCCTCCCGGTCGTGCCCTCGGACGCGCCGCTTCCCTCGATCGATGCCTCGACGGCCGCAGCGCTGGCGGCAGGGGAGGCGGTCGTGTGGCGGCAGCGGGTGGCCCTCTCACGTTCCGGCGTCCTCGTGCTCGCGGGCGCGGTGGTGCTTCTGGCGGCGATCACCGCGCTGACCGCGGTGATGTCCCGTGACGTGCTCTCGCTGTGGATCGTCTCGGCCTCGACGGTGGTCGTCGCCCTTCTGGCGGTCTGCAACGCCGTGTTCCATGTGCGCGTCGACGACGACGGGCTGTCGGTCACCTCCGCCGCCGGATGGCCGCGCGTCCACGTGCCGCTCACCGAGATCGACAGCGCCGCGGCCGTCGACGTGGACCCCATGGGGGAGTTCGGCGGCTGGGGGATGCGGTGGGCACCGAACGGCCGCTTCGGGATCGTCGTGCGCAAGGGGCCCGCGCTGGAGGTGCGTCGCCGCAGCGGCCGCTCGGTCACCGTCACCGTGGACGACGCGCAGACCGGCGCCGCACTGCTCAACGCCCTCGCGGCCCGCGGCCCTCGCACTCCGGGGGCATCGTCGCCGGAAGGTGGTCTGCCACGGTGACCTCTTCGTCCCGCAGAGGTTGACGGATGCCGCGTGCCTCGCGACGCTGGGGACCATGACCGATTCCGGCTCCCGCCCCGTGCCCGCGCAGCCCACCCCCGACGCCTGGAGCGCCGTCGACCGGTACTTCGCCGAGACGCTCGTCGGACACGATCCCGCCCTGGAGGCGGCCGTGACCGCTCAGCAGGAGGCGGGGATGCCGGCGATCGAGGTCGCGCCCGTCAACGGGAAGCTCCTCCATCTCCTCGCGCGTGTGTCCGGCGCCCGGCGCGTGCTGGAAGTCGGGACCCTCGGCGGGTACTCGACGATCTGGCTGGCCCGCGGCATCCCCTCCGACGGTCGCGTCGTCACGATCGAGGCGGAACCGGACAACGCCGCCGTCGCCCGGGCGAACCTCGAGCGCGCCGGGGTGTCGTCGAAGGTCGACATCCGTGTCGGGCGCGGCGAGCACGTGCTGCCCGGGCTCGAGGGCGAGGAGCCGTTCGATCTCGTCTTCATCGACGCCGACAAGGAGTCGAACACGCTCTACCTCGACTGGGCGGCGCGGCTCGGCCGGGAAGGCACGCTCGTGGTCGTCGACAACGTCGGCCGCGGCGGCGCGGTCGCCGACCCCGGCAGCGTCGCCCCGCAGGTCGTCGGCACGCGCCGTGCGCTGGAGATGCTCGGTGCCGACCCGCGTTTCGACGCCACGGCGCTGCAGACGCTCGATGCCAAGGGCTGGGACGGCGTGGCCCTCGCCATCGTCGTCCGGCCGGGAGCCCGCTGACGCCGAGGGGGCCTGTGCGCGCAGTGGGGCATCACTAGACTCGGGTGCGGACCGACGACGCTCCGAGATCCATCCTCCACAAGCAAGGAGTCCCCTGTGGCACTTATCGAGGCTGTAGGCGCACGCGAGATCCTGGATTCGCGTGGCAACCCGACCGTCGAGGTGGAGGTGCTGCTCGACGACGGCATCGTCCAGCGCGCGGCCGTCCCCTCGGGCGCATCCACCGGCGCATTCGAGGCGTATGAGCTGCGTGACGGCGACAAGAGCCGGTACGGCGGCAAGGGCGTGCTCAAGGCCGTCGGCGCCGTCATCGACGAGCTCGGCCCCGCGATCGAAGGCGTGGATGCCAGCGAGCAGCGCATCATCGACGAGATCCTGATCGAGACCGACGGCACCGAGAACAAGTCGCGCTGCGGTGCGAACGCGATCCTCGGCGTGTCGCTGGCGGTGGCGAAGGCCGCCGCTGACAGCGCCGACCTTCCTCTGTTCCGCTACATCGGCGGACCGAATGCACACGTCCTCCCCGTGCCGCTGTTCAACGTCATCAACGGCGGCGAGCACGCCGACAACGGCATCGACTTCCAGGAGTACTTCCTCGCCCCCATCGGCGCGGACACCTACGGCGAGTCGCTGCGATGGGGCACGGAGGTCTACCACGTGCTCAAGGGTGAGCTGAAGGCCGCGGGCTTCGCCACCGGCCTCGGCGACGAGGGCGGCTTCGCCCCCGATCTTCCGAGCAACCGGGAGGGCCTCGACTTCCTCATCCGCGCGATCGAGAAGGCGGGCTTCACGCCCGGCACCGACATCGCTGTGGGTCTCGACGTCGCCGCCACGGAGTTCTTCAACGACGGCGTCTACACGGTCGAGGGCAAGGCGTGGTCGGCCGACCAGCTCACCGAGTACTTCGCCGACCTGGTCGCGAACTACCCGATCGTCACGATCGAGGACGCGCTGGCCGAAGACGACTGGGACGCCTGGAAGAGCCTGACCGACGCCCTCGGATCGAAGGTCCAGCTCGTCGGCGACGACCTGTTCGTCACCAACCCCGAGCGTCTCGGCCGCGGCATCGAGCTGGGCGTCGCCAACGCGCTGCTCGTGAAGGTGAACCAGATCGGAACGCTGTCGGAGACCCTCGACGCCATCTCGCTCGCGACCTCGAACGGCTACCGTTCCATGCTGTCGCACCGTTCGGGCGAGACCGAGGACACGACCATCGCCGACCTCGCCGTCGCGGTGAACTGCGGACAGATCAAGACGGGCGCGCCGGCGCGCAGCGAGCGTGTCGCGAAGTACAACCAGCTCCTGCGCATCGAGGAGGAGCTCGGCGACGCGGCGGTCTTCGCCGGTCGCGGCGCCTTCCCGCGCTTCAAGGGCTGATGCACCTCCGGCCGCGACGTTCTCGCGCCGCGGCCGGAGTGCCTCACCGATCGTCATCGTCGCCTGCGTAGGCTGGGGGCATGACCACAAGGGGAGCCGAACGCGACGCGTCGGCTCCCCTTCGTCGTTCCTCGTCGCCTGCTCCGGCGCGTCGTGTCGACGTGCGCGACTGGATGGGAGGCGTGCGGCTGTCGGCTTTCACCGGCATCATGCTGGGGCTGGTCGTCCTTGCCGCGTTCGTCCTCGTCCCCACGGTGGGCGTGTACGTCGACCAGCGACAGCAGCTCGCCGCCCTCAAGGAAGCGGTGCAGGTCGGGCACGAGAAGGTGCGGGAGCTGGAGACCGAGCGCGAGCGCTGGCGCGACCCGGCCTACATCACCTCGCAGGCCCGCGAGCGGCTGTACTACGTGAAGCCCGGAGAGGTCGTGTACCTCGTCGACGACGACCTCCCCGACAGTGCGATCCCCGCCGAGCAGCAGCCGGTCAGCGACGAGGTCGAGGAGACACGCAGCGACTGGATGGGCCAGATGCTGCGATCGATCACGGCCGCGGGCCTGGCACAGACCGCCGCCGTCGATTGAGCGTCCGTGAGCCTCTCGGCCTGCTGACGTACCCTGGAACGGTGCCACTGACATCCGCGACAGACGCCGACCTCGAGACCATGCGCGAACAGCTCGGCCGGCCGATGAGGGGAGTCGTGGGCATCGCTGCGCGCTGCAGCTGCGGCAATCCCACCGTGGTGGCTACCGAGCCCCGGCTGCCCGACGGCACCCCGTTCCCGACGTTCTACTACCTCACCCACCCCGGGGCCACGGCGGCGATGAGCGCTCTCGAGGCGACGCAGGTCATGCGTGAGTTCAGTGAGCTCCTCGCCGACGACGAGGGTGTCGCGCTGGCCTACGCCGCCGCTCACGAGGCCTATCTCGCCGACCGTGCCGCGCACGGCGAGGTGCCCGAGATCGAGGGCATCTCGGCAGGCGGCATGCCCACACGGGTCAAGTGCCTCCACGCGCTCGCGGCGCATTCGCTCGCCGCCGGGCCGGGCGTCAACCCGATCGGCGATCTCGCCCTCGAACGCGGCGGATGGAGCCCCGACGTCTGCACCTGCGCGTCACCGCGGGCGGCCGGATGAAGATCCGCGCCACCCTTGCGGCATCCGGGCTCGTCCTTCTGCTGACCGCTGCCACGGGAGCGGCTCCTGCTCCCGAGGAGACGCCCGATGCGGCCGAGCTCGACCCGGCGCAGGCCGCCGAGTACTGGCTCGACGATTACGGCATCCGGGAGGCGTGGAAGACGACGCGCGGGGAGGGCGTGACGATCGCCGTCATCGACACCGGCATCGGCCGCGGCCCGGCGGAGTTCGAAGGCGCGGTCATCGGAGGTGCCGATTTCTCGGGCCTCGGCTCGTCCGACGGTCGCACGCCCGTCGGCGCGGTCGACTCCAATCACGGCAGTTGGGTCGGGTCGCTCGCGGCCTCGCGCGGCACGGGCGACGGGGCGGGGATGCTCGGGGTCGCGCCGGAGGCGTCGCTCCTGTCGATCTCGGTCGGCTTCGGCGCCTCCGCATCGATCCCCTTCGTCGACCAGGTGGCGGCGGCGATGGAGTGGGCCGTCGACCAGGGTGCCGACATCATCAACCTGTCGTTCACGACGAACACCCTCGAGTGGGATGAGAGCTGGGACAAGGCGTTCCTGAACGCCTTCGAGAACGATGTCGTCGTCGTCGTCGCCGCGGGGAACAAGGGGAGCGGCACCGACGAGGTCGGCGCACCGGCGACGATTCCGGGAGTTCTCACCGTGGGCGGCGTCGACCGCACCGGGAAGGCGAGCGTCGAGGCATCGACGCAGGGGATCGCGATCGGCATCATGGCGCCGAGCGAGGAACTGCTGGGAGTCTCCGCCGACGGGCAGCTCGTCGTCTGGAACGGGACGAGCGGGGCCGCCCCGATCGTGGCGGGCGTCGCGGCGCTCGTGCGCGCGGCCCACCCCGAGCTCGACGCCGACAACGTCATCAACCGCATCGTCTCCACGGCGCGGCAGACCAGGGAGTCACGTGACAATCCCGCCCTGTACGGCCGTGGCCTCATCGACGCCACCGCCGCCGTGCGCGCCGACGTCGCGGAAGTCGACAGCAACCCGATGGGCAGCCTGGCCGAATGGATCCGTCTCTATCGGCGGGCCGAGTCGTCGCCCGAGCCGACACCCACCGTCACCCCGGTGCAGATCCCGCCTCTGCCTCCCGCGGAGTCCGCGACGCGCACCGGATCCGCGCTCCTGCCGAGCGCCGACACCCTCCTCTACGGGACGGTGCCGCTCCTGGGGGGAACGCTGGCCGCTATACTGGTCGGGCTCGGCGTCACCGCTGCTGCCCGGCGAATAAGATCGGCGCGCATTCCGCGATCGCCGAGCCGTTGATTCAAGGAGTTCCTCTTCCTGTGACCAGCACTGCGACCAGCACCGTGCCCAAGATCCTCGTCGTCGGAGGTGGCTACGCCGGTTTCTACACCGCGTGGAAGCTCGAGAAGCACCTCCGCAAGGGTGAGGCGGAGGTCACGATCGTCGACCCGCTGCCGTACATGACCTACCAGCCGTTCCTTCCCGAGGTCGCCGCAGGTGAGATCGAGGCGCGGCACGTCATCGTCGGACTTCGTCGGCACCTCAAGAAGACCCGTGTCGTCACGGCGAAGGTCACCGGCATCGACCACGCCAACCGCACGGCCACCATCACGCCGGAGATCGGAGAGCCCTGGCAGGAGTCGTACGATCAGATCGTCGTCACCGCCGGCGCGGTCTCCCGGACGTTCCCGATCCCCGGCATCGCCGACAACGCGATCGGCCTCAAGACGATCGAAGAGGCCGTCGCCATCCGCGACCGCATCCTCACCAACTTCGACCGTGCAGCGAACCTTCCTCCCGGCCCCGAGCGCGATCGTCTGCTCACGGTCGTGGTCGTCGGCGGCGGCTCGCCGGCATCGAGGTGTTCGCCGAGATGCGCGCACTCGCCTCGTCTCTGCTCAAGGACTACCCGCAGCTTCGCTTCGAGGACACCCACTTCCACCTCATCGAGGCGATGGGGCGCATCATGCCCGAGGTCTCGCTCAAGACGAGCGAATGGGTGCTCAAAGACCTCGCCAAGCGCGGCGCGAGCGTCCACCTCGACACGCAGGTGACCGGCGCCGTCGACGGCAACGTGGAGCTCTCCACCGGCGAGGTCATCCCGACCGACCTCATCGTGTGGACCGCGGGCGTCATGGCGAACCCGACCGTCGTCCGTGGCAGCGACCTCCCGGTGGAGGAGCGCGGCCGCATCCGCACCCGCGCCGACCTGCGGGTCGGCACGCCCGACGAGATCGTCGAGGGCGCCTGGGCGGCGGGCGACGTCGCGGCGGTTCCGGACCTCTCCGGAGGCGGCGTCGGCGGATACTGCGTGCCGAACGCCCAGCACGCCGTGCGCCAGGCGAAGCTGCTTGCGAAGAACGTCGTCGCGGTCCTGCGCGGCGAAGTGCCCCGCGAGTACTTCCACAAGAACCTCGGCGCGGTCGCCGGTCTCGGGCTGTACAACGGTGTGTTCCAGTCGGGCAAGATCGCCCTCAAGGGATTCATCGCCTGGGTCGCCCACCGCGGCTACCACGGCCTCGCCATGCCGTCGTGGGAGCGCAAGTGGCGCGTCATCGGAGACTGGTGGCACAACTTCTGGCTGTCGCGCGACAACGTGTCGCTGCAGACCGTGCAGAACCCGCGCTACGTCTTCGAGGAGTTCGCGGCCCGTCCCCGTCCGGCGGTCGCCGAGCCCGCACCCGAACCGGCGACGGCCGCCAAGTAGCCGTCGTCGCCCGACCGACATCCGACCGGCGCGTCCCTCCGAGGGCGCGCCGGTCGTCTGTTGAGCAGGGCTATCGTGATCGCAGGCCCCCGTAGCCCAATGGCAGAGGCAGGCGACTTAAAATCGCTTCAGTCTGGGTTCGAGTCCCAGCGGGGGCACACCCGCCCTCTGGCGCCGCGTCCGCTCGCGTTCTAGAGTGCAGCCAACCGCGGCATGGGGGCCGCGGACGTCAGTGCGGGGGGCGCGCGATGTCATGGTTCCGTATGAGCAAATCCGGGGCGGTGAGCGCGTCGGGCGCCATCATCGTCTTCGTCGTCGCGTTCGCGGCGGTGATCCTCGCGTTGACCCTGGCGGTCGTCGTGCTGAAGAACTCGAGTTTCCTGCCGCCGGAGTTCGTGCTTCCGTTGCTTGTCGTCGGTTCCATCTCGGTGCTGATGATCGGCCTCGCATCGATGGCGATCATCTTCCGTCGTCTCGGACTGTACGACTATCGCGAGGCAATGGGGCTGCCGGAGGGGAGCATCCGCGCCATCATCGCGCTCATGCTCATCGTCATCTTCGCGGTCGTCTCGGTGTTCCTGATCTCCAACGCCGATGCTCAGGACCGGCGAGTGCTCGACGATCTCACCGTGTCGCAGGCCGACGAGCTCCCGCTCGCGGAGATCGTCAGCCGGGAGCGGGTCTCGGGGACATCAGGGGCGCAGGCGCGATACCGGGTGGTCCTCGAGGCCGGTGATCGCCCGTCGGCGGAGATGTCGCAGCAGTTGATGACGACGCTCGGGACGCTCGTGGTGGCGGTGGCGGCGTTCTACTTCGGCAGTCAGTCGGTGATCGCCGCCCAGAAGGCACGCAAGGCATCTGTCACGACGACCGTGACGCCGACGAAGCCGCGCGAGACGCAGCCTGGGAACACGGCACCGGCTGAGACGGCACCGGGTGAGACGGCACCGGGTGAGACGGCACCGGGTGAGACAGCACCGGGAAGCGCGACACCCGCGGAGAGGCGGGGCGGAGAGAGCGAACCCGGAGCGCCGGCGGGCGCCGACCTCGACGCGCTCGAACAGGAAGGTGACGAGTCCGCGCCCGACGTCGACGGGGAGGTGGAGCCGCCCGCGCCCCCGCCACGCCGTTCGGGTGACGGTCGTCGGCCGCCGTCGCTTCCTCCGGATGCCGGAAGCGAGCCGCCCGGCGAAGGCATGTGATCGCTGTCCGCTCCGACCCGCTGGTCAGCCGAGGATGTCGCGGCGCGACAGCGCGAGGGTTCCGACCGCGACGAACACCGCGGACACGCCTGCGAGGGCGAGCATCCCGGGCACGTCGAATCCGTGCGACAGGGGCGCCTGGCCGAAGGCCCACTCGTATGGTGAGGCGAGGCGCAGCCCGTCGAGGTCGGGGCTGTTGTTCGCCACTGCTTGCAGCACGTAGCCCGCGACGGCGACCGCAGCGCCGCCGCCGACGGCCCAGGCGCGCCGGCCGGACGCCGCCCCCACGCCGAAGGCGGCAGCGGCGGAGACGAGCCCGAGTCCCACCCAGGCCAGTGTCACGGCGAGCAGATTCATGGGGTCGAGGTCGAGTTCGCCCGGGCCGTTCAGAGCCCACACGACAACGAATGCCGCCACACCCAGAAGCAGCAGGCGCGCGAGGATGGCGAGCGCCGACTCCAGGGCGTACTGCGTGCGGCCCACGCTGTGCGACAGAGTCAGCTCCAGGAGGCCGCTCTCCTCGGCTCCGCCCGTGTATCGCGCTCCCCAGGAGATCGCCGCGATCGTGATGAGCACGAACCCGATGAGGCCGAAGAAGGTGGCCTGCGTGTACCCGGCGCCCGAGGCGATGTCCTCGTATCCGATCGTTCGCACGAGCGCCGGCGGAAGGGAGTCGAGGAGGGTCGTGAGCTCGGGCGTGCGCATCGCGGGATAGAGCGGCAGGTAAAGAAGGGCGACGGCCGACAGCCCCGCCGTCCACCCGATCTGGCCCCTCCAGCCGTCGGAGAGCCATCTCCGCGTGATCGGCAGCGGATCGCGGCGCGCCGTCGGTGCCACCGCGCTCATGATCGCCCGCCCTTCTCGCGGCGGTCCGGTCGCTCCCGGCGGCGAGCCGCATCGCCTCCGCGAGCAGCATCCTCTCCGTACAGTTCCAGCACCGACTCCTCGAGGTCAGGCTCCTCGACGGTGAGGTCGCGGATCGTTCCCGCACCGATCGCTCGCATCACGGGATCGATCTCCCCACGCGCTGTCGCCGACACGCGTACGAGGTCTCCCACGCTGTCGACGTGCACATCCTCGATGCCCGGCACCGCGCTCAGAGACGAACGCACGGCATCCGCATCGACAGCGGTGATCGTGGCCCGGATGCGGCGGACGCTCGCGATGCGAAGCGAGGGCACCGGCCCTTCCGCCACGACCCGGCCGTGCGCCAGCACGGCCACATCGTCGGCCGCCTGCTGGATCTCGCTGAGCACATGGGAGCTCAGCAGCACGGTCTGCCCGGCATCGCGGGCCTCCCGCACCATGGTGAGGAACGTCCGCTGGACGAGTGGATCGAGGCCGCTCGTCGGCTCGTCGAGGACGAGGAGGGCGGGACGGTGCATGAAGGCCTGCACGAGGCCGAGTTTCTGCCGGTTGCCCTTCGACAGGGAGTGGATGGGCCTGTTGAGATCGAGTCCCAGCCGGTCTGCGAGGTCGTCGGCGTGATGGGAGGGCACGTGCCCGCTGATCTCCGACAGCCGCCGCATCAGCGCACGCCCCGTGAGACGGCCCTCGAGGCGCAGCTCGCCCGGAACGTAGCCGATGCGTCGACGCAGGACCGCGCCGCCCGCGCGGGGCGACTGACCGAGCACCGCGATCTCACCCGCCGTGGGCCGGATGATGTCCAGCAGCATCCGGAGCGTGGTGGTCTTGCCCGCGCCGTTGGGACCGATGAGCCCGAACACGGTCCCGGCCTCCACCGTGAGATCGAGGTTCTCGACCGCGACACGGGTTCCGTACCGCTTCCGGAGTGCGCGTGTCTGGATCGCAATCGTCATAGCGGCACGGTAGACCCGCGGGTTGTGCGGCGGAAGCGACGTGCCGACACACGCTCACCCGTGTGCACCGCGACGTGGGCAGGGCGCACCACATGCCCCTAGGCTAAGGCCGACGTGCGAAGGAGCCCCCGATGAGCCTCGACCTGCTCAGCCCTCCCGCGACGACATCCGGTGCGACGGCCGCGCCGTGGACGGATGCCGCCGCCTACTGGACCGCGCGCACCGCATCGGTCGCCTCGATCTCCGGCCCCGTGGCGACGATCGACGTCGATGCGCTCCGGTACAACGCCCTCGACATGGTGGTGCGTTCGTCGGGCGTGCCGATCCGCGTCGCGAGCAAGTCGATCCGGGTGCGGGAGGTGCTGGAGGCGACGCTCGCGGTGCCCGGCTATCGCGGCATCCTCGCCTTCACGCTGCCCGAGGCCCTGTGGCTGGCTGCGAGCCACGACGACGTCGTGCTCGGCTACCCGACAGCCGACCGTGCGGCGCTGGCGGCGCTCGCCGCCGATCCCGCTGCGGCAGCGCGCATCACGCTGATGGTCGACGACCCCGCTCAGCTCGACCTCGTCGACGCTGTGGCTGCGCCTTCCTCGCGTCCGACGCTGCGGGTCGCGATCGATGCCGATGCATCGTGGCGCGCCCCTGTCCTCGGGCACATCGGCGTGCGTCGTTCGCCGGTGCACGACGCCGGGGAGGTGGCCCGGCTCGCCCGCACGATCGTCGGGCGGCGCGGCTTCGAGCTGGTCGGGCTCATGATGTACGAGGCGCAGATCGCAGGCCAGCCGGATGCCACGGGCTCCGGGGATGCCGTCATCCGCTGGATGCAGCGGCGGAGCGCGCAGGAGCTCCTCGACCGCCGGGGGGCGATCGTGGCGATGCTGCGGGAGGTCGCGCCGCTGGAGTTCGTCAACGGCGGCGGAACCGGATCATTGGAGGAGACCGCAGCCGATCTTTCGGTGACCGAGACGACCGCAGGCAGCGGGCTTCTCGCGGGGCACCTGTTCGACGGCTACCGTGCGTTCGCTCCCGCACCGGCCGCCGCCTTCGCGTTGGAGGTGGTGCGAAAGCCGACGCCCGACATCGTCACCGTCCTCGGCGGCGGATGGATCGCGTCGGGCCCGCCGGTCGCTTCGCGGCAGCCGGTGCCGGTGTGGCCGGCGGGCCTTCGCACGCTGGCGCGCGAAGGCGCCGGCGAGGTGCAGACGCCGCTTCAGGGAGCCGCGGCGAGGTCTCTGTCGGTCGGCGATCGCGTGTGGTTCCGTCACGCCAAGAGCGGCGAGCTCGCCGAGCGGGTCGACCGCTACGTGCTCACCCGCGGAGGCGCGGCGGTGGGGGAGGTCCCCACGTACCGCGGCGAGGGGAAGAGCTTCCTGTGACACGACTGGGCGGCGTCTGGCAGAACTGGTCTCGCACGGAGCGCGTGCGACCGAAACGAGTCGAGTACCCACCCACGCCCGCGGCGGTGCAGCGCTCCGTGCGCGCGGCAGCGGCGCAGGGTCTTGCGGTCAAGGCGGTCGGCGCGGGGCACAGCTTCACGGGCATCGCGGCGGCGCCCGGGGTGCTTCTCGATCTGACGGATCTCGAAGGACTCGTATCGGTCGACCGTGAGCGCTCGCGAGTGCGTCTGCTTGCCGGAACACGGCTCCACCGCATCCCGGCCCTTCTGAAGCCGTACGGGCTGGCGATGCAGAACCTGGGCGACATCGACCGCCAGTCGATCGCCGGCGCGATCTCCACGGGCACGCACGGCACGGGAGCGCGCTTCGGCGGCATCGCGACCCAGGTGGTGGCTGCGACGCTCGTGCTGGGCGACGGCGAGCTTCTGACGGTGAACGAGCAGGAGAATGCCGATCTCCTGCCCGCCGTGTCGCTCGGGCTCGGCGCGCTCGGAATCCTCGTGGATGTGACGATCCAGTGCGTCCCCGCCTTCGTTCTGAGCGCCGTCGAGCGCCCCGAGCCCCTCGGTGATGTCGTCGCGGAGATCGCGCAGCGGGCGGAGGCGGCCGATCACTTCGAGTTCTACTGGTTCCCGCACACCGACGTCGCGCTGACCAAGACGAACACGAGGCTCCCGGAAGGGTCGTCTCTCCAGCGTTCTTCGGCGATGCGGGCGTGGGTCGATGATGTGCTCATCGGCAACGGCGCCCACCAGGTCGCGTGCACCGCGGGCCGTCTGGCCCCCGCATCCATCCCCGCGATCAACCGTCTGTCCGCACGCGTGTGGGGGGATCGCACGCTCGCCGACGAGTCCCACCGCGTGTTCGCCACGACGCGCGGCGTGCGCTTCCGCGAGATGGAGTACGCCGTGCCCGTGGAACGGCTGCGCGACGCCTTCGACGCACTGCGGCGTCTCATCGACGAGAACGGCTGGCGGATCGAGTTCCCGGTCGAGGTGCGCGTCGCCGCCGCCGACGACCTGTGGATGTCGACGGCGCATGGCCGCGCATCGGGCTACATCGCCGTCCACCGTTATTGGCGAGCCGATCACCGGGAGTACTTCGCGGCGGTGGAGGAGGTCATGCTCGCTCACGGCGGCAGGCCGCACTGGGGCAAGCTCCACACGCTCGACGCCACGGCGCTGCGGCCCAGGTATCCCCGCTTCGACGACTTCGTGGCTCTCCGCGACCGGCTCGATCCGCAGCGCCGCTTCCGAAACGACTACCTCGATCGCGTTCTCGGTGAGTAAGTACTGGGAGTGCGCCGACGACGTTCGGAGCGCCGTGCAGCGCGGATAGGATATCCACATAACTGATGGGAGTCCCATGGAAATCCTGATCCCCGTCCTGATCGTCGTCGGGCTCGCTGCGATCATCGGGATCTACCTCTGGGCGACGTACAACTCTCTCGTGGCGCTCAACGTGCGCGTCGACGAGGCCTGGAGCGACATCACCGTCCAGCTCAAGCGGCGAGCCGATCTTCTGCCGAACCTCATCGAGGCCGTCAAGGGATATGCGGCACACGAGAAGGCGGTCTTCGAGAACGTGACGCGTGCGCGGGCCGAGACTCTCACAGCATCGACTCCGGCCGACGCGGGCGTCGCCGAAGGACACATGCAGCAGGCGCTGAAGTCGCTGTTCGCCGTGGCTGAGGCCTATCCGCAGCTGCAGGCCAGCCAGAACTTCCTGCAGCTGCAGCAGTCGGTCGTCGACACGGAAGACAAGATCCAGGCATCGCGTCGTTTCTACAACGGCGGCGTGCGCGAGCTGAACACGAAGATCAAGGTCTTCCCCAACAACCTCTTCGCCCGCAATCTCGGCTTCACCGAGCGGGAGTTCTTCGAGGTCGTCGACGGCGCCGCCATCGCCGAGCCTCCGCGCATCCAGTTCTGATCCCGCCTTCCGGTCCGCTGCCGGGGGAGGTGACACGTGTACTCGGCGATCGCGCGCAACAAGCGCAACACCTGGCTGATCCTCGCCGGGTTCGTGCTGGTGCTCGGCCTCCTCGGGCTCCTGGCGGGCTGGCTCGCCGGCGACAACTGGTGGATCACCGCCTTCGTGCTCGTCTTCGCCGGGGGCTACGCGACGGTGCAGTACTTCGCCGCCGATCGCGAGGCTCTCGCGCTCTCGGGCGCCGTGCCGGTCTCCCGGGAGGAGGCGCCCCGGTATCACCGCATCGTCGAGAACCTGTGCATCGCCACGGGCACGCCGATGCCGTCCCTCTACGTCGTCGACGATCCCGCCCCCAACGCCTTCGCCACCGGCCGCAAGCCGGAAGAAGCGTCGATCACCGTCACGACCGGGCTGTTCGAGCTTCTCACCGACCGAGAGCTGGAGGGCGTCCTCGGTCACGAGCTCGGACACATCCGCAACTACGACATCCGGGTCTCGCTCGTCGTGTTCGGCCTCGTCGTCGCGGTCGGTGTCCTCGCCGACCTCATGATGCGCGTCGCTTTCTTCGGGGGCCGCGGACGCGGAAACAACCAGTCGCAGATCGTGTTCCTCCTCTTCGGGGTGATCGCGGCGGTCGTCGCCCCGCTCATCGCCGGTCTCGTGCAGGCCGCGATCTCCCGTCAGCGTGAGTATCTCGCGGATGCCACGAGCGCGATGACGACGCGCGACCCAGACGGACTCGCATCGGCGCTCGCCAAGATCGGGGAGCACTCGCAGCCGTTGGCTCGCGCCAACACGTCCATGGCGCACCTCTGGCTGAATGATCCCCTGCGTCCGGGCGTGGTGTCGCGCATGTTCGCGACGCATCCGCCGATCCCCGACAGGATCGAACGGCTGCACGAGATGGGCGGACGCTTCTGAGACGTGACCGCCAACGGTGGGGGTCTGTGCCCTCTCGCGCATACGCGCGGTCGTAGACTGACGAGATGACCGGCGGTGAACCGAAGGAGCGGGGTTCCTTCCTCGATGCGCTCCGTGCGCGCACCGTCTCGACGGAGATGGCCGACTCCATCCCGCGGGGCCTTCGGGTCGCCACCGCATACGCCTGGCGCTTCGTCGTGATCGCGGCCGCGGCCGCCGTGTTCATCTGGCTCATCATCCAGCTCAAGCTCCTGGTCATCCCGCTCCTGGTCGCCCTCTTGGTGGCAGCGCTCGTCTGGCCCGGATTCACGTGGATGATGCGCCACCGCGTCCCCCGCTGGCTCGCGCTCATCATCAGCGTCGTCGGGACGCTCGCGATCGTGTCGGGCCTGCTCTACCTCGCCATCTGGCAGATCACCCGCCAGTGGCCGTCGGTGCAGGCGCGCACGGTGGAGTCGGTCGGGCAGCTTCGGCAGTACCTCATCGACGGCCCCCTTCATCTCACCGCGCAGCAGATCGATGACCTTCTCGGCCAGGCGGGTTCCCTCCTGGAAGAGCAGGCCTCTCTCCTGTGGTCAGGCGCCCTGGCGATCGGCTCCACCGTGGGCCACGTGGCCACGGGGGCCCTCCTGGCGCTGTTCATCCTGCTCTGCGTGCTCGCCGACGGCGGCGGCATCTGGCGCTGGACAGTGCGGCTGTTCCCGTCGCGTGCGCGCACCGCCGTCGACGGTGCCGGTCGCGCCGGATGGGTCACCGTGGTCACGTACGCCCGCACACAGCTGTTCGTGGCGACGATCGATGCCGTGGGCATCGGTCTCGGTGCGTTCCTGCTCGGCGTCCCGCTCGCGATCCCCGTCGCCGTGCTCGTCTTCCTGGGTTCGTTCATCCCGATCGTCGGTGCCGTGCTCACCGGCGCCCTCGCGGTCTTCCTCGCGCTCGTCTACAACGGACCATGGATCGCCCTGTGGATGCTCATCGTGGTTCTCGGTGTACAGCAGCTCGAAGGGCACGTGCTGCAGCCGCTCATGATGGGTGCAGCGGTGAAGGTCCATCCGCTGGCCGTCGTGCTGGTCGTCGCCGGTGGTGCGATGATCGCGGGCATCCCCGGGGCCCTCTTCGCGGTCCCGCTGGCCGCGTTCGTGAACGTCGTCGCCGTGTACCTGTCACGGCGGCAATGGGAGAACGGCGGCAGACCCGACCCCGCCGATCTCATCTGGAGCACCGTGCCGCGCACGAGGAGGACCACCGCGTGACCCACCCCACCCTGGCGGAGTTCGAAGACGCCGCCGCCGTCTTGAGTGATGTCGCTTTGCGCACGCCCGTCGATCTGTCGGAGCATCTCAGCGAGGTCCTCGGCAGCCCGGTGTATCTGAAGCTGGAGAACATGCAGCGCACGGGGTCGTTCAAGATCCGCGGCGCGGCCTACCGGATGTCACGATTGACCGATGACGAGCGACGGCGCGGTGTCGTCGCCGCCTCGGCGGGGAACCACGCGCAAGGCGTCGCACGCGCGGCGCAGAAGCTCGGCATTCCTGCGACGATCTTCATGCCGCTGGGTGTGCCGGTGCCCAAGCTGCTCGCCACCCGAGGGTACGGCGCAGAGGTGGTGCTGGAGGGCGAGACGGTCGAGACGCCGTTGCGTCTGGCGGCCGAGTTCGCCGAGCGCACCGGTGCCGTGCTCATCCACCCCTTCGACCACCGCGACATCATCATCGGCCAGGGAACGCTCGGACTCGAGATCTACGACGCGGTGCCCGATGTCGAGACCGTTCTCGTCGGGATCGGGGGCGGCGGGCTCATCGCCGGTGTCGCGGGCGCCATCAAGGCACGCGCGGCCGCCGAGGGCCGCACTGTCCGCGTGATCGGCGTCCAGGCCGAGAATTCGGCCGCCTACCCCTCCTCACTCGCCGCCGGGCAGCCGATGGCGGTGCAGACCACCCCGACGATCGCCGACGGCATCGCCGTCGCCCGGCCCGGGGACGTGCCGTTCGAGGTCATCCGCGATCTGGTCGACGAGGTGGTGACGGTGAGCGACGACGACATCGCCCGCGCCCTGCTCGTGCTCCTCGAGCGTGCCAAGCAGGTGGTGGAGCCGGCCGGTGCGGTCGGAGTCGCGGCGATCCTGTCCGGGAAGGTGACGGCGACCGGGACCACCGTGGCGGTGCTGTCGGGCGGCAACATCGATCCGCTTCTGCTCCAGCGCGTGGTCGCGCACGGGCTCGCGGCGTCCGGACGCTACATGAGTCTGCAGATCCCTCTGCCCGACCGGCCGGGGCAGCTCGCGCGCGTGTCGGAGCTGCTCGCGATCGCCGGTGCCAACGTGATCGAGGTGCTCCACACCCGTCACGGACAGGGCCTCCAGATCAGCGAGGTGATCCTCCAGCTCAGCGTGGAGACGCGCGGGGAGGAGCACCGCGCCCACGTGATCGAGATCCTCGAGGGCGCGGGCTTCTCGCCGCGCGTCATGCCCGATTGACGTGACCGTCATCCTGCCCGAGCGGGACGCCCGGTCAGCGGCCTGGGCTTGTCACTGGTCGGTCCGGGCTCACTGGCCCGTGTAGGTCTCCACCTTGACGATCTCGACGGCGATCTCACGGCCGTTGGGTGCGGTGTAGGAGGTCTTCTCGCCCTCACGCAGCCCCAGGATGGCGGAACCGAGCGGGGAGGCCTCGCTGTAGACGTCGAGTTCGGATCCCACGGCGATCTCGCGGTTGCCGAGGAGGAACACCTCTTCGCCGCCGGCGACGACCGCGGTGACGACCGTGCCCGGCTGGACGGTGCCGTCGGACTCGGGTGCCTCGCCGACCTTGGCCTCCTTCAGCAGCTGCTGAAGCGTGCGGATGCGGGCCTCCTGCTTGCCTTGTTCGTCTTTCGCGGCGTGGTAGCCGCCGTTCTCCTTGAGGTCGCCCTCTTCGCGGGCGGCCTCGATGCGCTTGGCGATCTCTTCGCGGCCCGTCGTCGAAAGGTGCTCGAGCTCGGCGGCGAGGCGGTCGTAGGCCTCCTGCGTGAGGAACGTCACGGTGCTGTCGCTGGACACGTCATCTCCTTGGGATGTGTGCGAGGCCGGTCTCTCGGCGAAGCCCCGGCTGTCGGTCGTAAACCGAACGCCCCGGCTAGCGAGCCAGGGCGTATGGATGTTCGCAACAGCCTACGGGATCCAGCAGGACCTGACCAAACCGGTCGTGGCGGGGGCGGTCGTGGGGAGAGTCTCGACGAAGGTGCGGGTGTGGGCGCGGTCGGCCGCATACTCGACGATGCGCCAACCGACGATCCCGTGATCTTCGTCCTGCGCTTCGAGCGCGCACGCGAACGAGGTCGCCGTGGGGAGCGTCACCTGGAAGGTGATCGCGATGCTGTGCGCATCCGGCGTGGTGAAGCCCACCGTGTCGGCATCCACCGACGCGAAGCTTTGGGCGAGGGTTCCCCAGATCACGTACCCCAGCAGCGCGAGCGCTGCGACACCGCCGACGATCCACGCGGCGATCGCGCGCGGTGTGCGGCCCCGACGGCCGTAGCGGTCGGCGAGCATCGCCTCGCGGTCGACGTCGAGGACGGCGGGGGACTCGGAGGAGGTCATGTCGGCTTTCGTGACGTTCTAGGCTGGAATTCCAGGCTAAGCGCTTCCGGCGCAGAACGAGGACAGATGTACGCGCTCACGTGGCTCGCCACAACGCCCACACCGACTCCCACGTCGACCGTGAACCCCGACAACGTGACCCCGGGCATCGTCGGTTTCATCGGCACAGCGGTCATCGCGATCGCACTCGTCTTCCTGCTCATCGACATGCTCCGGCGCATCCGCCGTGCAGGCTACCGCGCGGAGATCGCGGAAGAACTCGACGCGGAGACGGCCGAGCGCGCAGGCGACACCGGTGCGGCCACCTCGGAGGACAACGGGGGCGAGAGCGGCCGGGCCGGCCAGATCAGCCCGGGAGACCCAGCGAAGGGCTGAGCGGGTCGAGCGCGATCAGCAGACACGCCGTCCAGTGGCACAGGAACGCCAGGACGGTGCAGACGTGGAAGATCTCGTGGAATCCGAAATGCCCCGGCCATGGGTTGGGGCGCTTGAGCCCGTAGACGATGGCACCGGCCGTGTAGAGAAGTCCTCCGACGATGACAAGGATCATCATCGGCACGCTCGCCTGGAGCAGGTCGAAGAGGTACATGACGGCGGCCCAGCCCAGAAGCAGGTAGAGCGCGACGTACAGCCACCGCGGTGCATGGATCCAGAACACGCGGAAGAGGATGCCGAGCAGCGCGCCCGACCACACGAGCGTGAGCAGCAGCAGACCCTTGTCGGGCGGGAGGGCGAGCACCGCGATGGGCGTGTAGGTGCCTGCGATCAGGAGCAGGATGTTCGCGTGGTCGATGCGCTTCAGGACCGCCTTGGTGCGCGGACCCCAGTCGAACCGGTGGTACAGCGCGGAGTTGCCGAACAGCAGCAGTGAACTGGTCATGAAGACGGCGCTCGCCCACTTCGCGGGTGCGCCCTGCGCGAGGACGATCAGGACGATCCCGGCGGCGATGGCGACGGGGAAGGTCGCGGCGTGGATCCAGCCGCGCCACGAGGGCTTGAGTTCGATCTGAGAGCTCGCCGCCGCGGCATCCAGCAGCGGCAGCTGAGGCATCTCGGCGCCGTCAACGTCACGGGTCATCTTCTGAGATTACGTCGTGCCGTATGCCGCCCAGAACATACGGGTGCCACATGGGTTCGCGCGATAGCGTAGAGGGGTGACGGCCAACAGCACGGGTGAGGGGCGCGGACTGCTCTACCGTCTCTACAGCTCCCGCCTGCGCCGCCGGCTCACGCCCGACACCGTTCCGCATCATGTCGCGATGATGATCGACGGCAACCGCCGATGGGCGCGCCAAGCGGGTTATGCGACCGTCGCCGACGGACACCGCGCCGGCGCGGCCAAGATGCGCGAGTTCCTGCGTTGGTGCGACGACCTCGGCATCCAGGTCGTCTCGCTCTACCTTCTGTCGACCGACAACCTCACCAAACGCGATTCCACCGAGGTGGCCGACCTCATCGAGATCATCGCCGAGCTCGCCGACGCCATCTCCCAGGAGCCGGGTTGGCGCGTCAAGCATGTGGGCCGGGCCGAGATGCTCACGCCGGAGCTCGCGCGGGCGCTGCGTACGGCCGAGGAGCGCACCGAGGGCAACACGGGCCTTCACGTCAACCTCGCCGTCGCGTACGGCGGAAGAGGCGAGATCGTGGATGCCGTGCGCTCCATCATCACCAAGCACCAGGAGAGCGGCGGATCCCTCGAGGACCTCGCCGCCAGCCTCACCCCCGAGCAGATCGGCGAGCATCTTTACACGGGCGGCCAGGCCGATCCCGACCTCGTCATCCGCACGTCGGGCGAGCAGCGGCTGAGCGACTTCCTCCTGTGGCAGTCGGCGCATTCCGAGTTCTACTTCGTCGAAGCGCTCGGCCCCGACCTGCGCGAAGTCGACTTCCTGCGGGCCATCCGCGACTACGCCTCCCGGGATCGCCGCTACGGCAGCTGAAACGCCCGGCCATCGTGACGGGCTCGCACGTGGGAGACTGGAGGATGTGATCGAGTTGGAGTCGTACCTCGAGAGTTTCGTCGAGGAACCCGGATACCTCGATTGGGCCGCCTTCGGGCCGCTGTGCCCTGCCGTCCAGGCCGAATCGGGTGCCGATGCGGAGCTTCTGTCCTCTGGGCGCCGGTCGGGGATCGAGTTGGTCGCGGCCCGCGGGAGTGAGGCCCGCGACGTCGTCGCCGAGCTGCTGGGCGCGACGGCCGACGAGGTGACGCTGCAGCCGTCGACCACGTACGGCCTCATGCACGCGATGTTCGGACTGTCGGGCGAGGTGCTCGTCTCGCCGAGGGAGTTCCCGTCCTTGACGGTGGCGGCACGCCGCGCGCAGGACGCGCTCGGACGTCTCCGGGTGCGCGACCTCGACACCGAAGACGGGTTCGTCACGCCCGATGCCGTCCGCGATGCGCTCACCGACGACATCACGGCTGTCGCGCTGAGCCTCGTCGACTACCGCACCGGGTATCTCGCCGACCTCACCGCGATCCGTGAGGTCATCGGCGATCGCCTGCTGATCGTCGACGCGATCCAGGGCTTCGGCGTCGTCGATGCCGATTACGCCGCCGCCGACGTCGTCTGCGGCAACGGCTACAAGTGGCTCCGCGCCGGGCGGGGCACAGGGTTCGCACGCTTCACCTCGACGGCGCGCGAGCGGCTGGAGCCGGTGCTGTCGGGATTGTCGGGCATGGACGGCGACCTGACGACCGTGGGCGTTCCGGGACCGCGGCCGGATGCCATGGCGTACACGGTGTCGCCGACCGACGCCCTCGCGGCCGCACGGCTCGCGGCTGCGGTCTCCGACATCCGCGACGTCGGTGTCGCGACGATATCCGCCGCTGTCCGTGAGCGGGCGCAGAACCTCATGGACCTCGCCGACCGGTATGACATGGACGTGCTGACGCCGCGCGACGCGCATGCCGGCATCGTCGCGATCGTGCCGGAGGCGCAGGATGCCGGCGCCCTCGCCGCGGCGCTCGCGAATCACGGCGTCACCGCCACCGCGCGCGGAGGCGTCGTGCGCGTCAGTGCCCACGCGGGGACCGGTGCCGACACCATCACCTTGTTCGGAGACGCCCTCGCCGACGTCGCCAGCCATCGCGTACCGCCGGCGACGATCGCCGTCGTCGAGAATTAACCGCGCCGTCACGTTCCGCGGCGTGTCGGTTGACCGGCCGGGCCGATCGCGGACGTACGTTCATCACATCGGGCAAGGCGCCCGTTCGAGTCGGCCATCCACTGACTCGTGGCCACTGGTCGACTCGTGAGAACCGGGTGATCCACCCGGGGCGGGGAGTGGGTTGTGACCACACGAGCACCAGAGCAGCAGCGCCGCACGACGCGTGAGGCCGGCATCGCCGCAGATCAGGACCTGCGGACGTACGTGCTGGACACCTCGGTGCTGCTGAGCGATCCACGGGCGTTCTTCCGATTCGCGGAACATTCCGTCGTCGTCCCGGTGGTGGTCATCACCGAGCTCGAGGGCAAGCGTCACGACCCGGAGATCGGCTATTTCGCCCGCCAAGCGCTCCGTCATCTCGACGAGCTTCGGGTGGAGCACGGCCGGCTCGACTTCCCTGTCGCGGTGGGTGACGGCGGCTCGCTGCGGGTGGAGCTCACCAACACCGACCCGTCGATCCTCCCCGCCGGAATGCGTCTGGGTGACAACGACACCCGCATCCTGTCGGTGGCGATGCATCTCGCCCAGGAGGGTCACCACGTCACGGTCGTGTCGAAGGACCTTCCGATGCGCGTGAAGGCGGCCTCCCTCGGTCTGTATGCGGAGGAGTACCTCGCTGAGCAGGCGATCGACTCGGGGTGGACGGGGATCGCCTCCCTCGACGTGTCAGGCGACGAGGTCAGTGATCTGTACGAGAGCGAGGTCGCCCTGAGCGACGAGGTGAAGGGCCTCCCGGTGAATACGGGTCTCGTCATCCACTCGGAGCGCGGTTCCGCCCTCGGGCGGGTGACCGGCGACGGTCAGTACCGGCTTGTGCGCGGCGATCGCGACGTGTTCGGACTGCACGGGCGCTCGGCGGAGCAGCGCATCGCCATCGATCTGCTCCTCGACCCCGACGTCGGCATCGTGTCACTGGGCGGTCGCGCCGGTACGGGCAAGTCGGCGCTCGCCCTGTGTGCAGGACTCGAAGCGGTGCTCGAGCGCCAGCAGCAGAAGAAGATCATCGTGTTCCGGCCGCTGTTCGCCGTGGGCGGGCAGGAGCTCGGCTACCTGCCGGGCGACCAGTCGGAGAAGATGAGCCCGTGGGGACAGGCGGTGTTCGACACCCTCGGCTCGGTCGTCTCGGGGAACGTGCTCGAGGAGGTCGTGGCGCGAGGGATGCTGGAAGTGCTCCCGCTCACGCACATCCGCGGGCGCTCGCTGCATGATGCGTTCGTGATCGTCGACGAGGCCCAGTCGCTGGAGCGGAACGTGCTGCTGACGGTGCTCAGCCGCATCGGGCAGAACTCGCGCGTCGTTCTCACGCACGACGTAGGCCAGCGCGACAACCTTCGCGTCGGCCGGCACGACGGCGTTGCCAGCGTCATCGAGACGCTCAAGGGACACGACCTGTTCGGTCATGTGACGCTGGTCCGGTCGGAGCGCTCCGCGATCGCCGCGCTCGTGACCGACCTGCTGGAGCAGGGCGAGCTCAGCTGACCGCGGACGCGGCGGCCCCGACACTCCGGTGCCGGGGCCGTCGTCATGTGGACAACTCGGATGCCGCATCTGCTGTTCTGGCTACCGTTTCGGCATGCGAGTGACCAGACCCGGGCCGAGACCTGGAATGCATTTCATCGGCGGCAGACGAAAGGCTTCGGGCACGGTGACCCGCACCCTGGTCAACGGGGGAGCGGCGGCCGTGTGCGCCCTCGTCCTGGCCGTTTCGGCCTGCGCGAGCCCGCCGGACAGCGCCACGCCTGACGCCACACCCACCGCGAGCGCGCCGCCGACCGGGGGCGTCGACGCAGGGGACAACGTGGGGGACGACGCGGAGCTGTTTCGAGCGGCAGAAGACACCTACCGCGCGTACGTCGATGCCCTCAACCGAGTGGATGCCGGGGAATTGCCTCGCAGTCAGCCTCACCGTTATCTAACAGGTGAGGCGCTGGAAAGCGCTGGACGTGAGAGCGACAGGTTAGCAGCGAAAGAGATCGTGGTCCGTGGGCGGTTCGGAGTCGACTCCATTTCCTACGTCGAAGTTGTCGGATCGAGTGCCTCTCTGCTGGTCTGTCTCGACGTCGCGGACACGCGCATCACGGATATGCGCGGCCGGGACGTCACGCAGGCTGATAGGCCAGACGTGCTTGGACTTCTCGTCACCATCGTTGAGCACCGCGGACAGTTTCTGATCAGCGACAGCGAGGCGGTGGATGCGAAGTGTTGACTGCGGCCATTGCGCTGGCTTTCGCGTTGGCGCCCACTGACGTGTGCTCGCCAGCTGAACGCGCCGCCGGGCTGTGTGATGTGTCGAGCGACTGGCGGGAAGGTTCCCTAGAGATATCCGCGGAAATCGGTGGGGACTCCGACGGCAGCAGCGGTGGCGCCGAAGGGGAGGGGGAATCGTCGCGGGAATCCGATGATCCGTCCGGGATCGTCGGTGACGGGTTTCGGTGCTCCTCGCCGCTGGGGCGCTGTGGTGCGTATGAGGTGGTGATGCGCCGCGACCCGACGATGCGCGATGTCGAGTCCTTCGCCCCGCGGCTGCTCGCCGTGTCTCCGGAGCCGGCCGGATTCGGGGTGGTGGGCCTCCCCGTCAACGTCGTCGCGGCTGCGCGGGTACACGAGGTCCGCGGGCAACTCTTCGACTTGCAGGTGAACGTGCGATTCCGGCCGGTCTCGTACCGATTCGACTACGGCGACGGCACCACCCGCACGGTCGCGACCGGCGGGCGGAGTTGGGACGCGCTGGGTGTGCCGCAGTTCACCCCCACGACGACGAGCCACGTATACCCCCGGCGCGGCACGTATGCGATACGCGCGTCGGTGTCGTTCGAAGCCCACGTCGACTTCGGTAACGGATGGGAACGTGTACCCGGCCACCTCGCCGTGCCGGCAGGAACGAGCAGCATCGAGATCCTCGAAGCACGCACCGCCCTCGTCGAGAAGACCTGCGCGGAAGACCCGCGTGGCACCGGGTGCTGAGCCGTCACCGCAGGGTCATCCGCCGCAGACGGCCGACGGCCCTCCGACCGTGCACGGTGGGGCGGGTCAGTCCCAGCGGTAGCCTTCCCCGCGCACGGTCACGATGTTGTCCGGTCCGAGCTTCGAACGCAGATAGCGCACGTACACGTCGACCACATTGGACCCCGGGTCGAAGTCCATCCCCCAGACGCGGCTCAGCAGCACCTCGCGCGTCAGCACCTCACCCGGGTGACGGAGGAACTGCTCCGCCAGCGCGAACTCGCGGGCCGAGAGGTCGACCTCACGATCACCCACCGTCACCCGTCGCGCGAGCACATCCAGCGTCACGTCTCCCCGGGTCAACTGGATCGGCGAGGCCGCCGACTCGCGCAGACGTGAACGCACCCGTGCGAGCAGCTCCGCCACCGCGAACGGCTTCGACATGTAATCGCTGGCACCGGCATCCAGACCCTCGATCGTGTCGCTCGTCCCGCTGCGGGCAGTCAGCATGATCACCGGGACGCCATTGCCGCGGTCGCGCAGATGTCGCAGCACCTCGAAACCGTCCATCGACGGGAGGCCCACATCGAGGACCACCAACGAGATGTCCGGCTCCATCGCGCGCTCCAGCGCTTCGGCACCGTCTTCGGCGACGACGGTCTCATAACCGTCGGCGTTGAGGCTGCGGGTCACGAGTGAGACGATGTGCGGCTCGTCGTCCACCACCAGGATGCGTGTCATGCGCTTGCCTCTCGTTGGAGCAGCACGTCGCCGGCTCGCACCGGCGACGGGACAGGGGCCTTGGTGCCGAGGGGGATTTCCAGCGCGAACGTCGCGCCGCCGCCAGGAGTCTCAGAGATGGAGCAGTGGCCGCGATGAGCCTTCGCGATCGCATCGACGATCGCGAGCCCGAGACCCGAACCGCCCACCGAACGCTTGCCCGTGCCGCGGTCGAACCGCCGGAAGATGCGGTGGCGCAGAGCCGGAGGGATGCCAGGGCCATGATCGCGGACCCACAGCTGCACGCCGCCCGCATTCACCGCACTGCCGACCTCGATCGCGCTCCCCGCGGGCGTGTACTTCGCGGCATTGTCCGCCAGCTGCAACCACGCTTGAAGCAGGCGATCACCGTCCGCGCGAATCACCGCCTTCGCCGTCTGCTCGATGCTCCACACATGATCGGGGATCACCGTCACCAGCTCACCCACCCGCTGAGTGAGCAGCGCGAGGTCGACATCAGCCATCGTGAACTTGTCGGTCTCCACCGCGGCCAGCAGGTCGATGTCGCCGATCAGACGCGTCATCCGGTCGAGCTCCGCCATCCCCAGGTCGCGGATCGCGGCCGAGTCGACCGGATCGCTCGGATCCATCACCTCGAGGTGGCCGCGAACGATCGTGATCGGCGTCTTCAACTCGTGACGCACATCGTCGAGCAGTCGTCGCTGCGTCTCGAACGCCGTCTCGTCATGGTCGGAGGCCAGCGACTCCGCCGGCGCCGACGGCAACACCGTCCATCCCACGATGGCGACGACCGCGAGCGTGGCGACACTGATCCCGAGGTAGACCGGGATCACCGCCCACGGCAGCGGCTGTTCTGTGAAAACGTGCACGAGCGCGACGGCCAGCGCCGCGAGGGCGAAGCCCGCCGCCACAACGGCGACGAGCAGCCCCAGCGCACGCGCCCGACGAGAATGCACGTTGATCGTGCTGATCACCCTCCGATTATCAACCCGGGTGGGTCATTGACAGCAGATCGAGTTTCTCATCGAGCTGCTCCTCCGTGAGTTCGCCACGCTCGACGTACCCGAGGTCGATCACAGCCTCGCGCACGGTGATGCCCTTCGCAACAGAGTGCTTGGCGATCTTCGCCGCAGCCTCATAGCCGATGAGCTTGTTCAGCGGGGTGACGATCGACGGCGACATGCCCGCGTACGCGGCCGCACGCTCGAGGTTCGCCTCCAGGCCGTCGATCGTCTTGTCGGCGAGCACGCGCATCGCATTCGAGAGGAGCCGGATCGACTCCAGGAGAGCGGTGCCCATCACCGGGATCGCGACGTTCAGCTCGAAGGAGCCGGATGCACCCGCCCATGCGACGGTCGCATCGTTGCCGATGACGCGTGCGCACACCATGAGCGTCGCCTCCGGAACCACCGGGTTCACCTTGCCGGGCATGATCGAGGAGCCCGGCTGGAGGTCGGGGATGTGCAGCTCGGCAAGACCCGTGTTCGGGCCCGAGCCCATCCAGCGGATGTCGTTGTTGATCTTCGTCAGCGACACAGCGATGGTGCGCAGCGCGCCCGAAGCCTCCACGAGCCCGTCGCGGTTGGCCTGGGCCTCGAAATGATCCTTCGCCTCCGTGATCGGGAGCTCCGTCTCCTGCTGGAGGAGTTCGATGACCTTCTGCGGGAAGCCGAGCGGCGTGTTGATCCCCGTGCCCACAGCGGTTCCGCCCAGGGGCACCTCGCCCACGCGGGGGAGGACGGCCTGTACACGCTCGATGCCCAGCCGGATCTGACGGGCGTAACCGCCGAACTCCTGGCCCAGCGTCACCGGGGTGGCATCCATGAGGTGCGTGCGGCCCGACTTCACCGCGTCCTTCCACAGCTCGGCCTTCGCCTCCAGGGCGACAGCCAGGTGGTCGAGCGCAGGGATCAGGTCGTCGATGAGAGCCTGCGTCACTGCGATGTGCACCGACGTCGGGAACACGTCGTTCGACGACTGCGACGCGTTCACGTGGTCGTTCGGGTGCACCGCGCTGCCGAGGTGACGGGTCGCGAGCGTCGCGAGCACCTCGTTCATGTTCATGTTGGAGGACGTGCCGGAACCGGTCTGGTAGGTGTCGACAGGGAACTCCGCGTCGTACTGACCGGTGACGACCTGGTCGGCGGCCCAGGCGATCGCATCGGCGATCGCGCCGTCGAGGGTGCCGAGTTCCTTGTTGGCCAGTGCCGCCGCCTTCTTGATACGGGCGAGAGCCGCGATCTGGGTGGACTCCAGCCCCGTGCCCGAGATGGGGAAGTTCTCCACGGCGCGCTGTGTCTGCGCCGCGTAGAGCGCGTTCTTCGGCACGCGCACCTCACCCATCGTGTCGTGCTCGATGCGGTACTCGGTGTCGGTCATTTCGGTCACGTCCTCGTTTCCTCAGTATGTGTCGTCGTATCGGATGGCATGCGCCGGCGGGCGCGGAAGTCAGTCGTCGAGGCCGACGGTCACCTGCGGCACGGCCGTGCCCTCTCCCAGGCGGTAGTTCGCGCCCACGATGGCGAGTCGGCCCTCGGCGACGGCGTCGCTGATGAGACGCGACGACGACATCAGGTCGTCGACCGTGTTGCGCAGGTGCTCTGCGCCGACGCGTTCGGCATCCACCGTCTCGGGTGTCGCCCCCGGCTGAGACCGCAGAACGCGGCGGACGGCCGGGACGATCCGTGAGATGAGACGCCAGATGTGGGTCGGCAGCTCCGCGGCGTCGAGGGCGGTGGAGTCGATCGCGGCCCGCACGGCTCCGCACTGGTCGTGGGCGAGCACGACAATGAGCGACACGTCGAGGACCGACACGGCGTACTCGATGCTGGCGATCGCGGAGTCGGAGACGACCTGACCCGCGTTCCGGACCACGAAGAGGTCGCCCAGACCCTTGTCGAAGATGATCTCGGCCGCCAGGCGCGAATCGGAGCACCCGAACAGTACGGCGCGCGGTTTCTGGGCCGCCTCGAGCTCATGCCGGCGCTCTACGTCTTGGCGGGGGTGACGCGGTTCTCCGGCGACGAAGCGCGCGTTCCCGCGGCGCATCTCGTCCCAGACACGGGTGGGGGTGGGGCGGACATCGGTCACGGGGTCTCCTCCCTCAGGGCGACGATCTGATCGGTGATGCCTTCGGCCGCGACACGGGCCGTCTCCGGCGTCATCTTCCCGTAGATGACAACCGTGTCATCGCCCGCGTCCGTGGCGAGCGCATAGGTCAGTCCCCGCTCGCCGTCGAGCGTGTAGACGTCCCACTCGATGCCGTCGATCTCGGTCGAGTCGGTGGGAGCGCGACCGCTGAGAAGAGTGGCGGTCCAGGTGTCGGGAGCGTCGAACCCCTGCGCGATGCGCACGAATCCGGATGCCGGGGCGTACACGACGCGCCACGCGCCCGCCTCGACGCGTGCCGAGTTCGCGCGCCAGTCGGCGGGAACCTCCGGCACGATGACCGTGCGCCCGGACGACGACTGCACGTCGGCGGCGGCCTGTGCCACGTCGACCGGGTCGGGCTCGGGCGGCGTGCCGCGCGGGACGCCCAGATACACGACGGCGACGACGGCGACGGTGACGATCAGCGCGGCGATCAGATTGCGGAAGGTCTGACTCGACCGGTACACGCGCGACGACTCGGCCTTGCGGGCGGCGGTCTCCTCAGGCGTCTCGGGCCGGCCGAGCTCGGCGACGACGCGGGGTCCGGATGCCATCACGCCTCCGGTTCGGCTGCTCGAGCCGCCTCCAGGCGGCGCTTGGCCCCCAGCAACCACTCTTCGCACCGTGCCGCGAGGGCCTCGCCCCTCGTCCACAGGGTCAGCGACTCCTCGAGGGTCGGCGCGCCCTGCTCGAGCTCCGCGACGACACGCACGAGCTCATCCCGAGCCTGTTCGAAGGAGAGGTCGGCGATGTCGGCGATGCCGTCGCTGGTCATGACTCCATCCTACGGTCCTGGGAGACATCGTCCGGTGTCCCCGGGTCCTGCGCGAGGGCGCCCTCGGAACGCGCCGCGAACGACCCGTTCGCCACCGTGACCACCAGCCCGGTGCCGGCGGGGGCCTGAGCCGCGTCGCGCACGATCACGCCGTCGGCGACATGGGCGATGGCGTAGCCGCGGGCGAGCGTGGCCCCGGGGGAGAGGGCGCGCAGCGCGGCGCGGAGCTCACCGGTCTGAGTGGCTGCGGCATCCATCCGCCGGCGGCTCAGCTCGCGGCCTCGTGACAGCAGCGTCCACACCTCCTGGGCACGCCCGGTGAGAAGGGTCTCGGGGTCGCGGAGCACGGGGCGGGAGCGCAGCTGCTCGAGCTGGGCGATGTCGTGCGAGACGCGCTGGGTGAGTCGGGTGCGCGCGCGGCTGCGGAGCTGATGCACGATCGCGCGCTGCTCCGATACGTCGGGCACGACCTTCTTCGCCGCATCGGTGGGAGTGGATGCCCGGAGGTCGGCGACGTCGTCGAGGATCGGGTGATCGTTCTCATGACCGATCGCCGAGACGACCGGGGTGGATGCCGCCGCCACCGCTCGCAGCAGCCGCTCGTCACTGAAGCCGAGCAGTGTCTGCGGGTCGCCGCCGCCTCGCGCGATCACGATCACGTCGACGTCGGGGTCGGCATCCAGCGTCTTGAGTGCGGCGATGGTCTCGGGGACGCATCGCTCGCCCTGGACGGCCGCATGGATCGTCCGGAAGCGCACGTGAGGCCAGCGCAGCTCCGCATTGCGGTGCACATCTTTCTCCGCGTCGCTCCGTTCGCCCGTGATGAGCCCGATGACATGGGGGAGGAAGGGGATGGGCCGCTTGCGGGAGGGGTCGAACAATCCCTCGGCCCGCAGTTGGGAGCGCAGCCGCTCGAGTCTTTCGAGCTGGTCGCCGAGTCCGATGTGCCGCATGGCCGACACGGTGAAGGAGAAGTCGCCGGATTTCACGAAGTAGTCGGGCTTGACGCAGGCGACGACCCGGTCGCCCACCTGCATCTTCTCGGGCAGGCGCTGGAGTGTCGACGACCAGAGCCGGAACGAGATGGCGGCGTCGCCCGCCGCGTCGGTGAGACGGCCGAAGACGTGACCGCCACGGAGGTTCCACGAGGTGATCTCGCCTTCCACCCACACCGAACCCCAGCGCTGGACGAAATCGCGGATGGTCTCGTTGAGACGCGAGACCGATGTGGGCGCCTGCGCCGACGATTCCTTCGGGTGGACGGAGTCGGGTGGCGGAGTCTGGCCGTCGGCAGGCTCGAACGACGTCACGGGAGCTCCTTCACGGAAAGACGGCCTCTGGCGAGGGTGAGGGCGAGGGCGAGGAAGTGGTGTGGACCATTCAGGCCTCTGTCATGCGGGGGCCTCATAGAATCGAGTGGTGAGCACATCCACTGTCCATCTGCCCGTCCCCCGCATACCGGGGCCGCGCGGGCGGCTCCAGGATAACCCGGTGTCCGGACAGAAGCGGGTGCTGCTGGCGTCTCCGCGCGGTTACTGCGCCGGAGTCGACCGCGCCGTCATCGCGGTGGAGAAGGCGCTCGAGCGCTACGGAGCGCCCGTGTACGTGCGCAAGCAGATCGTGCACAACATCCACGTCGTGACCGAGCTGGAGGCCAAGGGGGCGATCTTCGTCGAAGAGGTCGACGAGGTGCCCGCAGGCGCCCACGTCGTCTTCAGCGCCCACGGCGTCTCGCCGGCCGTCGTGTCCGCGGCCGCCGACCGCGGCCTCCAGGCGATCGACGCCACGTGCCCGCTCGTGACGAAGGTGCACCGCGAAGCGGTGCGATTCGCCAAGACCGATCACGAGATCCTCCTCATCGGCCACGAAGGCCACGAAGAGGTCGAGGGCACGGCGGGCGAGGCGCCCGACCACGTCACGATCGTGAACTCGCCCGATGAGGCCGACACGGTCGTCGTCAAAGACCCGTCGCGTGTCGTCTGGCTCTCGCAGACCACGCTGTCGGTCGACGAGACGATGGAGACGGTGCGCCGGCTGCGCGAGCGCTTCCCGCAGCTGCAGGACCCGCCCTCCGACGACATCTGCTATGCGACGCAGAACCGTCAGGTGGCCATCAAGAAGGTCGCGAAGGACGCCGATCTCGTGATCGTCGTCGGCTCCGCCAACTCGTCGAACAGCGTGCGTCTCGTGGAGGTCGCCCTGGAGCACGGCGCGAAGGCCGCGTACCGCGTGGACTACGCCCACGAGATCCAGCAGGAATGGCTCGACGACGTCGAGACCGTCGGGGTGACCTCCGGCGCCTCGGTGCCCGAGGTCCTCGTGCGGGAGGTGCTCTCGGAGCTTGCCGGCGCGGGCTATCGCGACATCGAAGAGGTGCGCACGGCGGAGGAGGACCTGATGTTCTCGCTCCCGAAGGAGCTGCGCCAGGATGCCAGCGGTCGCCGCGACGGCCGCGCGCTCGGGGGTCGGAGCCGCACGTGAGCGACGAGTCGCCGCGCCCCGCGCCGCAGTACGGGGAGTACGCGACACCGGAGCAGCAGCAGGAGCGCATCCGCCTCTCCGGAGGCGCCGCACAGGCGCCGTCCGCAGCCGGGCCGGCGCCCGCAGTGGCACCTGCGCCGGTGTTGCCGCCGGCGACGGTCGCGGGTGCGCGGGAGGAGGATGCCGCACGGCCGCGGCGGCGTCGAGCTGATCGGTTCCTCACCTGGGCTCTCCTCGGATACGGGCTCGTGACCGTGGTGACGACCATCCCTCAGCTCATCGACTTCAGCGTTTTCGCCCAGACGTGGCTCGACATGGCGGGCATCGACGCCGAGTTCACGCAGGGGGCTCTCGGACGCCAGTGGGGCACGATCGCCGCCGTCATCTTCGCTGTCGGGTGGATCGCGACGGCGGCGTTCTCCTGGCTCGCCATCGGAAGAGGGTGGCTCTCGTGGTGGATCCCGCTCGCCGGCGCATTCGTCACCTTCGCGATCGTGAGCGTGTGCCTGAGCGTGCCGTTGTTCAACGACCCGTCGATCATGAGCGCGGTGCTGCGCGGCTCCTGACCCTCGACCACGAAGGTGCGCGTGCCCGGCACGTCGCTGTCGAGCGCCCCCGACCGTCTGGTACCGTGACGCTGCGCCGTCGGGCGCGCGCCCCGAGACCCCCCGGAGGGAGCCAGTGATTCCCCGTGCGCTTCTCCGCCGCGCTGTGGCCGCCGTCTGTGGCACAGCGCTCGTCTTCAGTGCGCTGATCGCGACCCCGGCTGCGGCCGTCACCGACACCGCCGCTGCGGTGGCCAGCCCCACCGCAGCCGCAACCCCCACGCCCTCTGCTCTCCCGTCGCCGTCGCCGACTCCGACCCCGGCGGCATTCACGTCCGCGCCGGTCCCGACGATCTCCGGCACGCCCGCCCCCGGGCGCACGCTGACGGCCGTCACCGGCACGTGGAAGCCCACACCGACGACCTTCACCTATCAGTGGCTGCGCTCGGGTGCGGCGATCGCCGGAGCCACCGCTGCCACGTACACACCGGTCTCCGCCGACCTCGACCGGGGGCTGTCGGTGCGTGTCACCGCGACGCGCTCGGGTTACACCACGACATCCGCGACGAGCGCGGCGCGCACCGTGCTGCGGGAGTTCACCGCCTCACCCGCGCCCACGGTCTCCGGTACGTTCGCCGTCGGCAAGACGCTCACCCTCGCACACGGCGCGTGGTCACCGACGCCGGATTCCGTGACCTACCGCTGGTACCGCGGAAGCACGGCCATTTCCGGCGCCACCGGCAAGACCTACAAGCTCGTCGCCGACGATGCCGGCAAGTCGGTGTCGGTCCGCGTCACCGGCGCCAAGAAGGGCTACCACTCGCTGAGCCGCTCGAGCACGGCCAAGACCGTCCCCCGTCAGCTCACCGTGCCGAGCAAGGTCGCGCTGAGCGGCAGTCCGACGGTGGGCAAGACGCTCACCGCGTCGCCCGGAACGTGGGGGCCGTCGCCCGTCACGCTCTCGTACCAGTGGCGGCGCGACGGTGTCGCCATCGCCAAGGCGACCGCGAAGACGTACACCGTGGTCAGCGCGGATGCCGGGCACCAGCTGTCCGTCACCATCACGGGCACGAAGTCGGGGTATACGACGGTGTCGCGCACAAGTCCGGCCGTCGACGCCAAATGGGCGTTCACGGCGTCGCCGACGCCGTCGGTGAGTGGGACGATGAAGGCGGGCAGCACTCTCAAGGCGGTCACGGGCACGTGGTCGCCGAGCCCGCGCCTCACCTACCAGTGGCGCGTCGACGGATCACCGGTCGCCGGTGCGACAGGCTCGACCTGGTTCGTTCCCGAATGGGCTGCGGGCCGTGCGGTGACCGTCGCCGTCACTGCGACGAAGACCGACTACCTCACGGTGACGCGGATCTCCGCGACGCGCACCGTCTCGTGGTCGCTCGGCGATGTGCTGCGCCCCGGCATCCCGATGCGTGCAGGCACGTATCTCGAGTCGCCGAACGGCCGATACCGGTTCACGGTGCAGGGTGACGGCAACGTCGTGCTGAGCAAGAGCGGCGTGCCGCTGCGCTCCACCCGTACGACCGGGACGCCGAAGGGGATCTTCGTGCTCCAAGAGGACGGCGACCTTGCGGTCTTCGACGGCGGAGTGAAGCCGGCATGGCGCTCCGGCACAGCCGGCTACGCGGTCGCCGCGCTCACTCTCAACGACTCGGGCGAGCTGCGCCTGGTCGAGGTGGACGGTCTCGCCGGGTGGACGGGGAAGAAGCTCCCCGCCTTCGACGACAGCACCGCTGCGGGATCCAGTGTGCCCGGCAAGTTCGGCTGGGCGTTCCCCGTGCGACCGTCGGCGACGATGACGACCTATTCCGGCCACGGCGGCGACGACTTCGCGAAGAAGACCGGTACCTCGGTCTACGCCATGCGCGGGGGCAAGGTCGACGTCCAGGAGCTGTGGATCACGTCGGGCTGCCCTTCCTGGGCTCCGAACAACACGAAGCAGAAGCAGGTGGTCGTCACGACCACGATCGACGGCAAGAGGTTCGAGCTCACCTACGCCCACCTGAGCAAGTTCTCGGTGAAGGACGGGCAGACCGTCAAGGCCGGTCAGAAGATCGGGGAAGTGGGGTCGACGGGCTGCTCGACCGGGCCTCACCTCCATCTCGGCGTGAAGGTCGACGGTGTCGCGAAGCTCCTGTACCCGCGGGATCTGCTCGGCGGCGCTTCCTACTGAGCGCGTCCCGCAGACGACGGATGCCGTGACCCGCGCAGGTGCGGGGTCACGGCATCCGGTGCGTGAGAGGGGTTACGACTTCGACTGTCCGTAGGAGCCGAGCTGCTTGGTCGCCTCGACGACGCGAGCGGCCATCGCCGATTCGGCGAGCTTGCCCCAGGCGCGCGGGTCGTAGGCCTTCTTGTTGCCGACTTCGCCGTCGACCTTGAGGACGCCGTCGTAGTTCTGGAACATGAAGCCGGCCACGGAGCGGGTGAAGGCGTACTGGGTGTCGGTGTCGATGTTCATCTTGACGACGCCGTTCGCGACGGCCGTGGCGATCTCCTCATCGGTGGACCCGGACCCGCCGTGGAAGACGAGGTCGAGGGGCTTCTCGCCGGTTTCGAACTGCTGCGCGATGCCGGCCTGGATCTCGCCGAGGAGTTCGGGGCGGAGCTTCACGTTGCCGGGCTTGTAGACACCGTGCACGTTGCCGAAGGTGAGGGCGGCGATCCAGCGCCCCTTCTCGCCGAGGCCGAGGGCTTCGACGGCCTTCGCGACATCGGCGGTGGTCGTGTAGAGCGCGTCGTTGGAACCCTCGTGCTTGACGCCGTCTTCTTCGCCGCCCACCACGCCGATCTCGACCTCGAGGATGGCGTTGATCGCCTTCATGCGGGGGAGGAGCTGCTCGGCGATCTCGATGTTCTCGTCGAGGGGTACGGCGGAGCCATCCCACATGTGCGACTGGAAGATGGGCTGACCGCCGTCGGCGACGACCTTCTCGGACGCTGCGATGAGGGGGAGCACGAAGTCGTCGAGCGCCGGCTTCGGGCAGTGATCGGTGTGGAGTGCGACGGTGATGGGGTAGCTCTTGGCGACCTCGTGCACGTAGGCGGCGAAGGCGAGGGCGCCGGTGGCGCGAGCCTTGACGGTGTGGCCGGCGAAGTAGTCGGCGCCGCCGGTGGTGACCTGGATGATGCCGTCCGAGCCGGCCTCGGTGAGGCCCTGCAGCACGGCGTTCACGGTCTGCGAGCTGGAGGCGTTGATCGCGGGATAGGCGAACCCGCCGGCCTTCGCGCGGTCCAGCATCTCGGCGTATTGCTCAGGGGTGGCGACGGGCATGACAGCTCCTCATGGTGTGTCTTTGTGCGCAGATGTGGGCGCGGGGATTCCATCGGCCACTCTAGCGAAGCACGGGTCGCGCCGCCGGGGTACGGCCGTGAGCGGCGCCGCCGCGGTGGTCTCTGCCGCTGTGTAAAGAATGCCGAATCCTTCGTGTCATGGAGCGTGAAACCGCGGTGCCGCGGATGGCCGACCCCGTATTCTGAGGCCATGGTGAGCCTGACCGCGGACATGAGTCCCCTGCATCCTGACCGCAACCTCGCACTGGAGCTGGTGCGCGCGACGGAGGCGGCCGCGATCCGCTCGGTGCCGTTCATCGGGCGGGGTCAGAAGGAACTCGCAGACGGCGCAGCGGTGGATGCCATGCGTGCGTTCCTGTCGACGGTGAACTTCGATGGCGTCATCGTGATCGGGGAGGGCGAGAAGGACAACGCGCCGATGCTGTTCAACGGTGAGTCGGTCGGCACGGGGCGCGGGCCGCAGTGCGACATCGCGGTCGATCCGATCGACGGCACGACGCTGACGGCGGAGGGGCGCAACAACGCGCTTTCCGTGCTGGCGGTCTCTGATCGCGGCGCGATGCTGGACGCGTCGAGCGTCTTCTACATGGACAAGATCGTGACGGGTCCGGCGGGCGTCGGTGTGGTCGATATCCGTCTGCCTGTGGGGGAGAACATCCGCCGTCTCGCCAAGGCGCTCGGCAAGCCGGTCGATGAGATCGTCGTTTCGGTGCTCAACCGGCCGCGCCACGCGAAGCTGATCGACGAGATCCGCGAAGCGGGCGCCGGCACGCGACTGATGAGCGACGGCGACGTGGCCGGCGGGATCAATGCGGCGCGGCACAATGCTCGCACCGACATGTGCATCGGGATCGGCGGGAGCCCGGAGGGCATCGTCACGGCGTGTGCCATCAAGGCGCTCGGCGGCCACATCCAGGGCCGTCTGTGGCCGCGTGATGACGAGGAGAAGCAGCGCGGTGTCGATGCTGGCCTGAAGCTCGACGGGCACGTCTACGAAGCAGACGACATGGTCAAGGGCAAGAACACGATCTTCGTGGCGACGGGTGTCACGAACGGTGAGCTCGTCGCCGGTGTACGCCGGGTCGGCGACTTCGTGTACACCGAATCGGTGGTGCTGCGAGGTGCGTCGGGAACGTTGCGACGGATCTCGTCTGAGCACTTGACGTCGAAGTGGCTGTGACCGGATAGAGACGAGATCGAGACGGAGTGGGGCGCGGCGACACCATGTCTGCAGCGCGTCTCTGGCAGAATGGACGCGGTGTCACCGGCGACACGATCGCCGTTCCACACATCCCCTGGAGTCTCATGTCCGCTGTGAACAGTCCTCAGACCGGTCAGATCGCGGTACCCGTCGACCCGGCTCGTCGTCCCGATGTTCTTCTGCGCCGCCGCGCCCCTGAGGGGCACCAGGTGAACGCCTGGTGGCTCATCGGCGCTTTCGTGGCCGTTTCTGTCGCGGTCGTCGGGCTCATGAACTTCTTCCCGGGAGGCTGACCTCTTCGTCGCCCTCGAAGGGCAGCAGCCTGTCGCGAAGATCGCCGACATCGGCGAGCAGGTCGGCTGACGTCTCCTCTCGGCGGGTCGCCGTGGTGTCGATGGCCTCCTCCGTGACGTCGGGCGAGATGAGTTCGGATGCCGTCAGTTGGCGCGGAGTCGTTTCGATAGGCGAGGGCGCCGCGACGGCTTCCAGACGAGTGTCGTCGATTCCCGGGAAGCGCCGCGCGCTGACCAGCACGCGCGACTCGAGTGCGCCGGCGAAGCGGTTGTAACTGGCGACGGTGCGCTCGATCGCCCGACGGAGGTCGTCGGTGTGTCGGGCGAGTCCGCCGAGGCGATGGTAGAGCTCATTGCCCAAGGCGAAGAGCTTCTTCGCTTCATCGGACACGTCCTGCTGGGTCCAGGTATATGCGACGGTCTTGAGGACGGCCCAGAGGTTGACTGGGGAGGCGAGCGCCACGCGTCGCCCGAAGGCGTAGTCGAGGAGCGAGGGGTCTTCTTCGAGGGCGGCCGCCAGCAGCGACTCACTCGGGATGAAGCACACGACGAACTCCGGGCTCGACGACAGGCCCGCCCAGTACGACTTCTTGGCGAGCGCGTCGACATGGGCGCGCACGGCCTTCACGTGGCGCTCGAGAAGACTCTTGCGCCGCGCGCCTTCTTCGCCGGTCGCGGTGACCGGGATCGCGCTGGCTTCCAGATAGGCGTCGAGGGGGACTTTCGCGTCGACGGCGAGAGCCTTGTCGCCGGGGAGCCGGACGACGAGATCGGGCCGACCGGCTCCTGAGTCGGACGAGATCGAGGCCTGGGTCTCGAAGTCGACATAGCGGGTGAGCCCTGCCGACTCGACGATGCGCCGCAACTGTGTCTCACCCCACACCCCGCGCGCGGAGTTCGACCGCAGGGCGCCGGCGAGGGACTCCGTGGTGCTGCGGAGGCTCTCGTGCTGTTCGTGGCTGCGGCGCAGCTGTTCCGCGAGCGAGCCGTACTGGAGGCGGCGGTCGCGCTCGAGCTCATCGACCTTGAGCTGCATGCTCTGGAGCGACTCCTGCACGGGCGCGAGCGCACGCAGCACCTGCTGCTCCCGTCGTTCCCGCTCCTCACGCGCGGCGACGTCTGCTCTAGCCTGGGCTCCCAGTTCGCGGGTGAGGGCGCGCTGCTCCTCGAGCTGCTGCCGCAGGGCGTCTCGCTCGGCCTGCGATGCCGCCACGCGCGCCGCGAGGGTGCTCTGCGCCGACGCGGCGCGTTCGCCCGCTCGCGCGGCTCCCGCGAACCACCCCGCGACGAGTCCTGCCAGCACGCACAGCACGGCGGTCAGAGTGAGGAAGAAGACGTCCATGACGCCAGCATGCCCGAGGGCTCCGACATCGCAGAATGCCCTCGGCGCGTGTCAGGCGACGATGGCGACCGGGGCGATGTCGGGGGTGTTCTCTGTCGTCGGCGCGAGCGGCAGGATCGCCGCGGCGGTGGCCGGTTCCCGGGCGGGCACCGGCACCTGCGGGATGCGCAGGCCGAGCAGCATCGCGAGCTCGACGGCATCCTGAGCCTGGGCGCGTGCGGCGGCGTCGATCACGATGTGTGCGCAGGCGAGTGCGTCGGCGGACGCATCGTGGTGCGCGAAATCGAGGAATCCGGCTGCAGCAGCGGCCATCGGCAGTCGGTACGAGTCGAGCTCGTAGGTCTTTCGCGCCACCTGCAGGCTGCAGAGGTATCGGAAGGCCGGGTAGGCGTCGCCGGTCGCCTCGCACGCCCGCCGCAGCACGGTCATGTCGAACCCGGCGTTGTGGGCGACCAGGATGTCATCGCCGGCGAAGTCGAGCAGATCGCTCAGCTGCGCCGACCAGCCGGGTGCCTCGGCGACGTCGGCGGCGGTGATGCCGTGGATGCCGACGTTGATCTCGAAGAAGCGGTCGTGGCCCGGCGGCGGCTGGATGAGCCATCCGGCGGTCTCGACGACGCGTCCGTCGCGTACGCGGGCGAGGCCCACGGCGCACGCCGACGCGCTCGAGGAGTTCGCCGTCTCGAAGTCGATCGCGGTGAAATCCAGAGGCACGCCTCAAGATTCACCCGCGCCCGCCACGGCACGGGGAAGGCGCGCCGGGGCGGCCGCGTATGGTCGAGGCATGACCGACCGCGACCAGCTCTCCATGTCGTTCGGGCAAGCGGCGAAGACCTATGAGTCGGGCAGGCCCGACTACCCCCTCGAGGCCGTCGACTGGATGCTGCAGCCCGCGACCTCCCGCGATGCGCCACGCCCCCGGGTGGCCGACGTGGGGGCGGGCACGGGCAAGCTCACGCGGGCGCTCCTCAGCAGAGGTGCTGATGTCGTGGCGATCGATCCCGACGAGAAGATGCTCGACGCGCTCCGGGAGAGCGTGCGTGGAGTCCCCGCCTTGCGGGGCACCGGTGAGCTGCTGCCGTTGGCCGACGCGTCTGTGGATGCCGCGGTGTTCGGTCAAGCATGGCACTGGGTGGAACCCGACGCCGCGTCGCGAGAGGTCGCCCGCGTCCTGCGCCCCGGCGGCGTTCTGGGCCTCGTCTGGAACATCCGCGACGAGAGCGTCCCCTGGGTGGCGCGCCTCACACGCATCATGCGGGGAAGCCACGCGGAGGAGATGCTCGCCGAAGGGCCGCCGCCGGTGCGCTCGCCGTTCGGTATCCCCGAAGAGGCGTCGTGGGAGTGGGCTCGGCCGGTCACCCGGTCGACCCTCACCGCCATGGTCGCCTCCCGCAGCTACATCATCACCGCCGCGGCGCACGAGCGGGCGCGGATCGAGCGCGAGTGCGCCCAGCTGTTCGACGAGATCGGTGCGAGGGGAGAGGCGACCGTCGATCTGCCCTACGTCACACGCGCCTTCCGGGTGCGCCGGCCGTGAACCCCGCATTCCCCGCGACACGCGCCCCTGCGGCCTGGGTCGTTCTGCGCGGGGTCGTTCTGCGCGGGGTCGCCCGGCGCGGGGGAGCGCGGCAGGCCACGTAGACTGACATCCCGTGGCTCTTACCATCGGAATCGTCGGTCTCCCCAACGTCGGCAAGTCGACGCTCTTCAACGCCCTCACCAAGAATCAGGTGCTCGCGGCCAACTATCCGTTCGCGACGATCGAGCCGAACGTCGGCGTGGTGAACCTTCCCGACCCACGCCTGAACACCCTCGCCGAGATCTTCGGCTCCGAGCGCATCCTCCCCGCGGCGGTCTCCTTCGTCGACATCGCCGGCATCGTCCGCGGCGCGAGCGAGGGGGAGGGGCTCGGCAACAAGTTCCTCGCCAACATCCGCGAGGCCGACGCCATCGCGCAGGTCGTCCGCGGCTTCGCTGACGGCGACGTCGTGCACGTCGACGGTAAGGTCGACCCGGCATCCGACATGGAGACCATCAACGCCGAGCTGCAGCTCGCCGATCTCGAGACGCTCGAGAAAGCGATCGTCCGGTACGAGAAGGAAGTGCGTGGCAAGAAGCTCGACCCCGTCGTGCTGCAGACGGCGCAGGAGGCACGCGAAGCGCTGCAACGCGGTGAGCTGCTGTCGGCATCCGGAATCGACCTGGCGCCCATCAAGGAGCTCGGGCTGCTCACCGCCAAGCCGTTCATCTTCGTGTTCAACGTCGATGAGGCCGTGCTGACCGACGACGCGCGCAAGGCGGAGCTCGCGGCCCTCGTGGCGCCGGCGCAGGCCGTGTTCCTCGACGCGAAGATCGAGTCGGAGCTCATCGACCTCGACCCGGAGGATGCCGCCGAGCTGCTCGCATCGACCGGTCAGGAGGAGTCGGGCCTCGATCAGCTCGCGCGCATCGGTTTCGACACTCTGGGGCTTCAGACCTACCTCACCGCCGGGCCGAAGGAGGCCCGCGCATGGACCATCGGCAAGGGCTGGAAGGCCCCGCAGGCGGCAGGAGTCATCCACACGGACTTCGAGAAGGGCTTCATCAAGGCCGAGGTCATCTCGTTCGACGACCTCGTCGCGGCCGGATCGGTCATCGAAGCCCGTGCGAAGGGCAAAGCGCGCCTGGAGGGCAAGGACTACGTCATGCAGGACGGCGACGTCGTGGAGTTCCGCTTCAACGTGTGAGTATCCGGCGGGGCCGCCACCGCTGAGGTCAGGTCATGGACAGCCCGAACGAGCGCGCATTCGCCGACTTGGAGCGAATCGTCGACACGCACGGCTGGGCGATCAGGCACGTACTCGGCGATGGAGCTGCCGCACCGTTCTCCTACACGGTTGGTCTCACGGCGAAAGGTTGGGACGAACTCGTGATCACCGGTCTACCGGCAGAAGTCGCTGACGTGTTCATCAGGAATGCGGTGGACGAACAGGAATCGAGCGGAGCGTTCCAACCGGGCGATCGCACAGATGCCCTCACGGAGTCGGGGGAGGTGGCGCTCATCCGCGTCGATGATCGCCGCAGGTTGACGGCGGCTGAGAGGATGCTCGGCGATTTCGAAGCACTTCAATTGGTGTGGCCGGATTCCAACGGCAGCTTCCCGTGGGACATCGGCTATCGCAATACGCCAGAAGCACAACCGGTCCTCGGTTCGCCTCGGAGGTCGTTCGGTGGCGGCCTGTCTGCAGATCTCGTGCATCATGCGATGCACGCGCTGAGCACCCGGATGTGGGGGATCACGCGCGATGTGCTGCCCACCCCCGCTGTGCCTGACGACCCGGCTCTGCGTGCGCGGGCCATGTCGGAGTTCGCCGCCGACTACCCGGCGATCGTGCGGATGGCGACCACCGCACCGCACGCGGGGGCAGGGTGCGACGACGACGCCGAATTCGCGTTCGCGCTGGATCTTCTGATCGACGGGGTCGCGAGACTGCACGAGCAGGGATGGAGCTCGCCGTCGTGACGGTGTTCCGTGCCGCGACGTCGTGGCGATGCGCCTCAGTGTGTGAGCCGTGGCGCCGCTGAGCCCTGCTCGTCGGCCTCCTGCAGCCGTTGGTGGCGCTGCCGGGCGAAGTCGTGGGCGCGCGGGCCCGATCCGAGGGCCCGCGAGGAGAGAGCCAGCACGATCCGCGTGGTGGTGATGACGGGGAGCGGGGCGCGCCTCAGACCGAGCATCTTGCGATACTCCCGAGGGAGGCTCGCAACGGCGGCAGCGAACAGCACACGGTAGGCGAGACGCATCGATCCGGTGAACGGCACGTCACGGAGGAAGCGCACGACGTCCGCGACGCGTGCATCGGAGACGAGTTCGCACCGCTCGAGATACCCGTCCATCCGCACCCTCAGGGCCGCCTGGGTCTCAGGCGGATCGGGAACGCGCATCAGTCGTCCGGCCTGCGCCCATTCGCTCACATACGCGTCAGCTCCACCGGGGATCGGGCCGCCCCAGCGCAGGTGCGCTCCGAGGAACGCCTCGGTGAACGCGAGGTGCACCCATTCGAGCAGTGACGCGTCAGATGCCGAGTACGGGCGAGGTCCGGCATCCGTCTCATACGTGCCGGTGACGCGCTGGTGAAGGCGTCCGACTCGGGCCGTCTCGGCCTCCGCCTGCTGAGTCGACCCGTAGGTGACGCAGATGATCCATCGCACCGTGCCGGTCAGGCGGCCGATCGGATCTTCTCGGTAGCGCGAGAAGTCATGGACGCCCGCCATCGCGCCCGGGTGCAGCGCCTGGATCAGGAGGGCGCGGATGCCGGCGACGAAGGTCGCGGTGCCGGCATGAACCGTCCATGCTGCGCCTCCGTCGGCGAAGTAGCCGAGGTCATCGCCGTCGGCCAGCGCCCGCACCCACGCGGGGGTGCCGTCGGGATCGCCCGCCAACGCCGAAAGGAGCCGCGCGCGCAAGGGGGTCCGGGTCACCGTTCCAGAGTGCCACGGCTCGGTGGGGGTGGGATCGCGCCAGGTCCCCGCTCCGACCGGCGAGCCCGCGAACCGCGATGCTCCGACAGGCCAGACTTCGACCCGCGATACTGGAGACGTGAAGACGCGACATTCGGTGGTCGTGGCATCCGATGCCGCGACGGTGTTCGACTTTCTCTCCGATGTGGCGAACGAGACCCGCTGGCGCCGGTCGATCGTCGGTTCGCGGTACCTCGACGCGGCGCACCCTGCCATCGGCGTCGAGGGGCAGACCGATGTGGAGATGGGATCGAAGGCCCTCACGATGTCGTGGACGGTCACGGCCTTCACCCCCGGCGAGTATGTCGCCTGGACTCTCGACGGAGACCCGTGGCACGGCGGCGGAAGCTACCGGGTGCGTGCCCACACGGAAGGGGCCGTGGTCGAGGCGACGCTGGAGGTGCGGCTGAAAGGCGCGGCCCGCCTCTTCGAGCCCGTCATCGGACTGTCGCTGCGGCGCGGACTGCGCTCCGACCTCGCGCGCCTGGTCACGGTGCTGGACGGTGCGCGCGCGTCCTGAGACGACGCTGTCCGCCCCGCGTCGACCCACGGATGCCGCGGGGGTCCGTGCGGGCGTGTTCCTCAGGCTTTGTAGGATCGGGGGAGCGCTCGCCGCCCCGGTGCCCTCCTCCCGTGCGGCCGCGCCCGCAGCTTTCCCCGACATCCGCCGTGCGAGAGGACGCATCATGACCGACACCCAGATCTTCGACGCCGATGGCCGTGCGATCCCCTACATCGACGAAGGCAACGGACCGGCCGTCGTGCTGCTTCCCGCCGAAGGGCTCGGCGTGTCCTACCTCGACACCCTCGCCACGGTGCTCGTCGAGGAGGACTTCCGCGTCCTTCGCGTCGGCACGCGCCGCCCGGCAACGGGCACCGAAGTGACGCTTCACGACCTGGCATCCGACGTCGTCGACGTGATGGATGCCGTCGGCATCTCCGATGCCTGGGTCGGCGGACACGGCTTCGGGGGAGCCGTCGCTCGCGCCGTCTCGCTCGACCACCACGACCACGTCAACGGCGTGCTGCTGCTCGGTGTCGCGACTGCCGACGACGCAGCTGCCGCGGCCGTGGCCGACTTCCCGGAGGAATCGCGCGACCCGCAGGCAGGGCGGGTGCAGGCGGCGGCGCGTGCTGCTGCCTCCGAAGACCAGTGGCGGTCGCTGGCGGACGGGGTGCCTGTGCTCGTCATCCAGGGGACCGAAGATTCGATCGCCCCGGTCTCCGGCGGTGAAGCGCTGCAGAACGCCGCTCCCGACCGGGTCAGCGTCGTCGCCGTCGACGGCGGCGGATACGCCTTCCCCTACACGCACGTGGGCGCCACGTCGTGGGCCATCGAGGACTACCTCGACTGGGACTGATCCGCCACGGTCATCGCCGTCTGCCGCGGTAACCGGATGCCGCCGCAGACGCAACCCCCTTCGCGTCCGGTGGCGGTCGCGAGACGGTGGTCGCATGGAAGAGACGAACAGCACCCCCGACGCTCCTGATCTCGACGACGTGCCTGCCGCCGACGACATCCCCAGAAGCGACCTGCCGAGCCCCACCGAACAGCCCGAGACCCAGGGGGCTGACCCGGTGATCGCGGAACTCGGCGAGGAGGGCAACGGAGATCTCGCCCCCGAAGACCTCAGCCCCGAGGACCTCACGGGCGACGAAGACGAACCCGCCGGCCGCCTCGACGACGGCCCTACGGATCTGCGTACCGAACTGCCGTCAGATCAGTAGAACCAGGACGCCACTGAGCCGACCGGTGCGGAGAAGGCGACGGTCAGGCGCGCAGGTCTTTGCGCATGAAGATCTGCGCGGTGCCGTCGCCCTGATCGATGCGCTCGGTCTCCCGGTAGCCGCACGACTCGTAGAGGCGGATGTTCGCCTCGCTCAGGCTGCCTGTGAACAGCTCCGCCTGGTCAGCGCTCGTGGCCGCTTCGGCCGCTGCCAGCAGACGGCGTCCGATCCCCTCGCCCTGCACGTCGGGGGCGATCGCGATGCGTCCGATAAGAAGGAGTCCGTCCTGCTCGCGAGCGCGAAGAGCTCCGACGAGCCGCCCGCGGCGGCGAGCGACCCAGCCGATGGCCTCCTCCAGCTCCGCCTCCATCTGCTCGAGGGTCTGGGTCAGCGGGGACATGTCCGCGCTTCCGTAGATCTGGGCTTCGCTGACGAAAGCCGCGCGCTGGATGGTCAGGACCTCACCGGCGTCCGACGGGCGAATCGGCTCGACGCGGATGCCATCGGCATCCCTGTCCGAATCCGACACGGGGAGACCCTCGACCGCCTCTCGCAGGGCCTGGGTGGCCGCGGCCACCGTCTGCTGCACCACCTCCTCGGGGGAGCCCGAGAAGCGGTGCTCACGATGATCCACGCCCGCGGCGGTAGCCACCGCGATGTGCACCTCGCCCGCGGGGTGTCCGTCGTCGGGGTCGGGACCGCCGACCCCCGTGGTCGAGACACACGCATCGACACCGAGAAGCAGCCGTCCGCCTGCGGCGAGCTGGCGCGCGCACGACGGTGAGCACGGGTCGGTGCCGGGATCGACGCCGAGAACCGATTGCTTGGTCTCCATCTGATACGCCACCACCGCTCCGCCGAACCACTCGGCGGCGCTCTCACCCTGCCCGAGCGCACTGGCCACCGCCCCGCTCGTGAGCGATTCGACGGCGGCGACGACGACCGCCTTCTCGTCGCACAGTCGGGCGATGTCGGCTACATGGTCTGCGAAGTCTTCCACGGCCACGACGATAGCGGCGGGCGCGGATGCCGCGAGCACCCGTTGACAGACGCCCCTGTCTTTGGCATCAGGGAGCACGGCGTGCGGCCCAGATCCCACATCGGCCGCTGTCATGTCAACGGGGGTCACGAGGAGGGGCGTCGCCGGGAGACTGTTCTCACCGGGGCACGGCCCTCGCCGTGCTCGGCGACATCGAAAGGAGCGCCATTCACATGGCAAGCATTACCGAGAGCATCGACGTCAACGTGCCGGTGACGACGGCGTACAACCAGTGGACGCAGTTCGAGACGTTCCCGGAGATTCTGAGCTTCGTCGACGCCGTCACTCAGATCGACGACGTGACCAACCGCTGGAACGTGACGATCGGGGGCGTCGAGCGGGAGTTCACCACCACGATCACCGAGCAGCACCCCGACGAGCGCGTGGCCTGGACGAGCGTGGGGGGCGATGTGGATCACGCCGGTGTCGTCACCTTCCACCGGCTCGACGACACCAGCACTCGTGTCACCGTGCAGCTCGAATGGCATCCCGAGGGCCTCCGCGAGAAGCTCGGAGCAGCCTTCGGCATCGACGACCACGCAGTGAAGAAAGACCTGCGCAAGTTCAAGGAGTTCATCGAGGCTCGCGGCGGCGAGACGGGCTCCTGGCGCGGCGACGTCAGCTAGACATCGCTGATCTCGACCTCCCCGTGGTCGGGCTCCGGCACCTGCTGGAGTCCGCCCGGGGAGTGCGCCGCTTCTGCGAGCGCCCGCAGCCATGCGGGATTCAATCGGTACGGGCCGCGATGGTCGAACGTGAACGACAACGCGGTGCTCGCGTTGACCCAGGCGGAGATCCGGCCGCCTCCTTCTTCGAGGGGGTTCGTCCAGGTGAACATGAACGGCTCGCGCCGGCGCAGCTTGTCGCTGATGACGAACTGCAGATGCGCGAGCTCGCGGTCGTCGACGACCAGTCGCGCTGTGCCGTCGTAGATCATCCTGCCCATGTCGCCTCTCCCGCATCCACTCTGCGTCGTGGTGCGGCGATCACGCTGTGCATGTCCGCTGTGCGCACGCACCAGACGGCGCGCGCACAGATCAGCGGTGGGCGCGCAGGGTCTGGCTGGGATTGACCCCGTACAGAGCGCGATAGTGCGAGGCGAATCGAGACGGGTGTTCGAAGCCCCACCGGCGCGCGATCTCGGCGATGCTGCCGCCGCCGGGCTCGATGAGGTCGCGGTGCGCGGCCGACAGTCGCGCGCGTCGGATCCATTCCGTCGGAGTGGTGTCGAGGGCGCGGCGGAACGCGTACTGCAGGCCCCTGGTCGACATGCGCGCCGCGCGGGCAACGTCGTCGATCGTGATCGGCTCGTGCGCGTGGCTGTCGATGTAGGCGATGGCTCGGCGCACCGAGGCGGGGGCGGAGCGGGTTTGGGCGACCCGCTCGGCATCGTCCAGGAACTCGCGAGAGAAGGCGGAGAGCGTGGCATGGGTGGCATGTCGCTGCAGTTCACGCTCGGCGAGATCGCCGATCCCGGGTTCGTCGCCGAGCAGCGACTCGGCGACGTACCGGAATGTCCGGTGCCATTGCCGAGCAGCTGCTTCGCTCTGCGGACGAGGATTCCAGCCGACGACCGGCACCCGTTCGCTTCCGGTGATGTCGCGGGCCGCCGCGGCGAGCACATCCAGGTCGAAGACGAACGCATGGACGCGTGCCCTGCCCGACCACCGCGCGTTCACTTGACGCCCGGAGCTGACCCAGGGCAGCCTCCCATCGAGCGGGCCGTCATCGTCCCACGCTCCGCCCGACGGGGCGGCGATGCGGCACACCATGACCTGGTCGTCGGGGTTTGCCGCAGAGCGCACCGTGGCATCGAGGTCGTACGCGACGACGGTCAGTCCTCCGACCGACGATGCCGCCCATTCGAAGACGGACGCCGTCGGGTCGAGTCGGTTGAGCCGTGCAGACGGCACGACCCGTCGCCATGTCTCCTCGACGGCTTCCGCGCCGACGCTGCGCAGACGCTGCCGTTCCGCCATCCGGTCTCTCCGTATCAGACTGTCTGGTCGGAGTGCTTGCCTTCGGCGATCTCTTCGACGACTTTCGCGTTGAATGCGGGAAGGTCATCCGGGGTGCGGCTCGACACCAGCCCCGCATCGACGACGACTTCCTCGTCTACCCATTCTGCCCCGGCATTGAGCAGGTCGGTCCGCAGGCTCGGATAACTGGTGATCGTGCGGCCGTCGAGCACGTCGGCCTCGGCGAGGATCCATGCCGCATGGCAGATCGCGGCGACCGGCTTGTGCTGAGCGAAGAAGTCGCGCGTGAAGGAGACGGCGGCGTCGTCCATGCGCAGGTGATCGGCGTTCACCACACCGCCGGGGAGGACCAGCGCGTCGAAGTCGGACGCGTCGACCTCGGACGTCGTCTTGTCGACCGACTGCGTGTGACCGTTCTTGCCTTCGACGCTCCCCGCTTCGGGGGCGACCATCACGACGGTCGCGCCGGCGTCGGAGACCGCCTGCCAGGGGGAGGTGAGTTCGCTGTCTTCGTATCCGTTCGTCGCGAGGAACGCGACCTTCTTGCCCGTGAGAGTTGCCATGCCTTCACGGTACGGACGGATGGTCGGGAGCCCGAGGGGGTTGACAACCACGCGGCAGCCTGCCGCGGGAGCAAAGGCGACACGCCGACTGTCGTGGGGCCGGACGGAACGGCCACGCGGTCGTGAGGCATGCCTAGACTGGGGATATGGCCACCTCGAACCTCCCCGTTCCCCAGCTTCAGCCCCTCACCGACGACAAGCTGCTGCCTGTCTCCGAAGAGGGCGCGTCGTGCTGTGGTGGCGGGTGCTGCAGCACCGACTGAGCCGATTGCCCGTCAACGCCTCTTCAGCGCACGACCGGTGAGAGCAGGGCGTCGCGGATGCGAGGGCTGAGGCCGGCGAGCTCGTCCTCCACGGGCACGGCCAACGCTTCGAGCGCGCGGCTGAAGTAGTTCCTCGCGGCGGCCGCCAGGGTGATGTCGACGATCTGTCGGTCGTCGAACCCGGCGTCGCGGAGGTTCTGGGTATCGTCGTCGGTCATCGACGCCGCATCGGTCGAGAGCCGTTGCGCGTATCGCATGACGGCGACGTCGGCGGGACTGAGGCCCGCGTCTTCGAAATCGCGGGCGACCTGCACGAGCGTGTCTTCATCGAGGGCCCCGGCTCGAAGGGCTTTGCGTCCGTGAGCGAGGAGGCAATGGGGCGATTGCAGTGCCGCGGCGGCCGCGAGGGTGACCAGTTCATAGGTCCGCACCCCGATCGACGGCACGATCGCATGGACGAGGGTCTCGAACGCCTGCAGAGCTTCCGGATTGACCGCCATCGCGCGGGTGTGACTGAACACGAACCCGTCGTCGGTCAGGTCGGATCCGTACACCTCGGCGACATAGCCCGTCGCCGTCTGGGGGTCGGGTGTCTCGATGATCATTCGCGCCTCCGTGCCCGTGGCCCGGCCGCTCGCCGGTCGTACACAGGAGGGACAGCAGACGTCGACTGATACCCCGCCCGGCGGACGATCCGATCATCATGACCCTTGACGGGGTGACCGGATGTGTCGCGTCAGTGAGCGACCGGCGCTCCTTCGGGCTGATCGGCGGGCTTGCGCACCAGGAAGGCTCCGACGAGGAGCGGGAGCGAGATGATGGCGGCGAGAAGGAACGCCGAGTGGGCGCCTTGGGCTTCGGCCGACGTCGCGCTGGCGCCGGCTTCGAGCGCCGCGTTCGCCGAGGCCGACATCACCGTGATCATGACCGCGATGCCGGCGGCGCCGGCCACCTGTTGCACGGTTCCGACGACCGCCGAGCCGTAGCTGTAGAACTTCGGCTGGAGCGAGGCGAGCGATGCGGTGAACAGCGGCGTGAAGGAGAGGGCGAGTCCGAGCGACAGGACGGTCTGCGCGGGGACGATGACCCACAGCGGGGTCGTCTCGGTGAACAGCAGCGCGAAGAGCCAGAGCATGGACACGGCGACGATCGCGCCGGGAACGAGGAGGATGCGCGTGCCCCGGGCATCGTAGATGCGCCCGATGAACGGTCCGGCAAGACCCATCAGGAGCGACCCGGGCAGCACCGCGAGGCCGGTCTCCAGCGGGGAATGCTCGAGTGCGCGCTGCATGTACAGCGGGATGACGGTGATTGTGCCGAAGAACGCCATCGACAGGAGCGCCATCTGGCCGATCGCCAGTGAGAAGTTGCGGTCGCGGAAGACCCGGAGATCGAGCAGCGCGTCGTCGGCGCGCTGCAGCACGATCTGCCGACGGAGGAACAGTGCCAGCGCGACGATGCCGACCGCGAACGACACGATGAGCGAGATCGTGCTCGCCCCGGCTGCCGCGTCGGCATCCGCCCCACCGTGGCTCGCGGCGCCGCCGATCTGGCTGAGACCGTAGACGATGCCGCCGAAGCCGAAGGCCGAGAGGATGACGGAGAGCAGATCGATCGGAGCGCGGGTGGTCTCGCCGAGGTTGCGGATCCAGCGCGCGCCCATGGCGAGCGCGATGAGGGCGATGGGAAGGACGATGCCGAAGATCCACCGCCAGTCGAGGGTCTGCAGCAGCACCCCCGACAGCGTGGGGCCGATCGCCGGTGCCAACGACATGACGATCGAGACGCGACCCATCATTCGTCCGCGCGAGTGCGGGGGGACGATCGTCATGAGCGTCGTCATGAGCAGCGGCATCATGATGGCGGTGCCCATCGCCTGCACCACTCGTGCGACCACGAGCATCGGGAAACCGGGGGAGAGCACAGCGAGCAGGGTGCCGAGCGAGAAGAGGCTCATCGCCGTGATGAACACCTGGCGCGTGGTGAACCGCCGCAGGAGGAACCCGGTGATGGGGATGACGACGGCCATCGTGAGCATGAACGCGGTCGTGAGCCACTGTGCGGCGACGGCGGTGATGCCGAGGTCGTCGATGAGGTGCGGGATCGCGACGCCCATCGTGGTCTCGTTGAGGATCGCGACGAAGGCCGCCGCGAGCAGCAGCCACACGATGCGGTTCTCGGTGGCCGAGAGCATCGGTGCGCTGGGGCGTGCGGTCGTCGCAGACGTCATCGGTCTCCTCGAGGCTGGGGCGGCGGACACGCCGAGAAAGCACAAGCGCCCGCAGGAATCGGGGCGCGTGAATGATCGTAACCGGAGGGGCGGACACCGCATTCCCGTTCGTGAACGAATTCCCCGGTTCGAGGGTGTGCGGCCGGCGATCCGGTGCTCGCTGCGCCTCGATGTCGTCGCGGCTCATCTGCGCCTCGGTGTCGTCGCGGCTCATTAGGGTTACGGGATGAGCATGGGCGGTATGGGCGCACCCGGGATGCGTGGTTTCCGGGGCGTCGACGAAGAGGCGCAGCGGCGTATGAACGCCGAGGCGCCGGAGGTGCCCGACCTCGGTCGCCGCGTGGTGGCCTTGTTCCGGCCGTACCTCGGACGCATCGTGGTGACGGGCCTGCTCGTCGTGACCGGCGCCGCCGTCGCGGTGATCCCGCCGCTGATCGTCCAGCGCATCTTCGACGACGCGCTCTTCCCGGTCGACGGCTCCGGCCCCGATCTGCGACTGCTCGGCACCCTCGTGGCGCTCATGATCGGGCTCTTCCTCGCTACGGCCGCCCTCGGGGTGGCGCAGACCTGGCTCACGGCCACCGTCGGCAACGCGGTCACGGGCGACCTGCGCGTCCGTCTCTTCGAGCACCTGCAGGCGATGGAGCTCGGCTTCTTCACCCGCACCAAGACGGGGGTCATCCAATCCCGCCTGCAGAACGACGTCGGCGGTGTGTCGGGCGTCCTCACGAACACCGTCACCAGCATCCTCGGCAACGTCGTCACGGTGATCTCGGCGCTCGTCGCGATGATCCTCATCGACTGGAGGCTGACGATCATCGCGGTGATCCTCATGCCGCTGCTGGTGCTCGTCCAGCGCAGAGTCGGCCAGGTGCGGGCCCGCATCGCGGGGCAGACGCAGGAGTCGCTCTCAGAGCTCACCTCGATCACACAGGAGACGCTGTCGGTCTCCGGCATCCTTCTGTCGAAGTCGTTCAATCGCCAACGCACCGAATCGGCTCGATACCAGGTCGAGAACCGCAATCAGGTGGCGCTTCAGGTCAAGCGTGCGATGAGCGGCCAGGGCTTCTTCGCCGTGGTCCAGGTGCTCATGGCATCCGTGCCCGCCGTGATCTACCTCGTCTCGGGCTACCTGATCGCGGGAGAGGAAGGCGTCATCACCGCCGGCACGGTCGTCGCCTTCACCACGGTTCAGGCGCGTCTGCTGCAGCCGCTCATGGGCCTCATGCGGGTCGCGCTCGATCTCCAGACTTCACGCGCGCTGTTCGCCCGCATCTTCGAGTATCTCGACCTCCGCCCCGCGATCGTCGACGCGCCCGACGCGATCGATGTCGCGGATGCCCCAGGTCCGGTCGGACGCATCGAGTTCCGCGATGTCGTCTTCCGGTATCCGGATGCCTCTCCCACCACTCGTCCCACTCTGGGCGGGGTCAGCTTCGTGGCCGATCCAGGACGCCATGTCGCCTTCGTGGGCCCCTCGGGGGCGGGGAAGACCACGGTGCTCTACCTCGCCCCGCGGCTGTACGAGGCGTCCGAAGGCACTGTGCTGTTCGCCGGCGAAGACGTGCGGCGCCTGCGTCACGAGTCGATCATCGACCGGGTCGGCATCGTCTCGCAGGAGACGTACCTCTTCCATGCGACCATCCGGGAGAACCTGCGCTACGCGAAGCCCGACGCGACCGACGAGGAACTCGTGGCGGCGTGCGAGGCCGCGAACATCCACCACATCATCACGGGCTTCGAAAAGGGCTACGACACGATCGTCGGGGAGCGGGGCTACCGACTGTCGGGCGGAGAGAAGCAGCGCATCGCGATCGCGCGGGTGCTGCTGAAGGATCCGCCGATCCTTCTGCTCGACGAGGCGACGTCAGCGCTCGACACCGTGTCGGAGCGGGTCGTGCAGGAAGCGCTCGACAACGTCGCCCGTGGACGCACGACGCTCACCGTCGCCCACCGCCTTTCGACGGTGATCAGCGCCGACGTCATCCACGTCGTCGAGGCCGGACTCATCGTCGAATCGGGAACGCACGCCGAACTCCTGGCGCGCAACGGGCTCTACACCGAACTCGCCGTGGAGCAGATGGCCGCAGCGCGCATCGAAGGCATGGATGCCGAACAGCCGCCTCCCGATCACCCCGAGCGACGTGCCGACCGCGCACCGGGCTCCCGCGACGACTCGCGATCGCAGCTCGGGTGATCCGACGCCGGGCTCACCAGAGACGGGCGGCGGCGAGCAGTCCGGCAGATGCCGGGTCGAGGGGAATGCCCTCCGCATCCGCGCGGGAGGAGAGGTCGCGGACGAATGCGCCGAGCGTGCGACGGTACTCGTCGTCGGGATGTGCGCGCGCGATGTGCACGAGGGGAGGAACGTCCATGTCGAGGATCAGGGCGATCCGAGCGCGCGCGGCCGCGCGGTGCGAGGCGGCGTCCAGCACGGCGATACCCCCGCGGAGCGCGTCGAGGTAGTCGTGCAGCACGGGCAAGGCGTCTTTGTGCTGGGTGATCGAGCTTCCGTCGGCCCGTTCGCGCCAGTGCACGACGACATCGGGGATGACGTCGATGGCCCGGGCCAGTGTGTACATGCGCTGGGCGACCACCTGATCCTCGTACATGCGTCCTTCGGGGAAGCGGATGCCGTGGCGGCGCCAGAACTCGATCCGGCTGACCTTCGACCACGCGACGATGTTCCCCGAGACCTGCGGGTGCTCGGCGAGGGTGGTGCCGTGCCGCTCCGGCTCCGTCGCCGCAGCGACCCATGGCTGCACGATGCCGGGCTCGTATCGTGCGCCGTCGGGCCCATCGACATCCGTGTGCGGCGCCGGACGCAGACGCACGTACGCTCCGACGACGAGGTCGCTTCCGGTCTCACTGATCGTCGTCACGAGGCGCTCGAGAGCGGTGGGCGTGAGCTCGTCGTCCGCGTCGAGGAACGCGACCAGCGGGGTCGTCACCATGTCGAGGGCCGCGTTGCGTGCCGCGCCGAGACCGAGGGGGACATCGTGGTGCAGCACCACGAACCGCTCGTCCGCCGCGGCGGCATCGCGGAAGATCGTGCCGGTCGCATCCGTCGACCCGTCGTCGACGAGCACGGCTCGCCAGCCGGTGAAGGTCTGCGCGAGCAGGGAGTCGAGCGCCCATTGTGCATAGGGAGCGACATCCCGGCCAGGGACGACGACGGTGACGACAGGAGGCATGCTCACCTGCCCGATCGTACCGCCGCAACCGATGAGGCGATGGCGTCGGCGACCGGCACGAGATCGAGGTCGACGGCGTGCCCGAAGGTGAAGCGCACCGCGGTCTGGGCGACCTCGGGCGGGATCCCCAGTGCCAGCAGCACGTGCGACGGCTCGTCGCTGCCGGCAGCGCACGCCGAGCCGCTCGAGGAGACGATGCCGCGCCGTTCGAGTTCGAGCAGCACGGCTTCGCCGGAGACGCCGTCGAACGTGAAGCTTGCCGTTCCGGGGAGCCGGTAAACAGGATCGCCGGTCAGCCGTGCCCCCGCGACCTGGTCGAGCACCCGTGAGATGAACGCGTCACGCGCCCGCGCGACCTGCGCCGACGTCGAGGTGCGCTCCGCCTCGGCGAGTTCGAGTGCGACCGCGAGTCCTACCGCCCCGGCCACATTCTCCGTGCCGCTGCGACGCTCCCGCTCCTGCCCGCCCCCGTGGAGAAGCGGCTCCAGGGGCAGCCGGGATCGCACGGCGAGCACGCCGATGCCCGGCGGAGCGCCCACCTTGTGACCGGCGACGGAGAGGGCCCCTGCGCCGGTCCCGGCCAGAGGCTCCCACCCCGCCGCCTGCACCGCGTCGAGGTGCAGCGGCACACCCGCTTCGGCACAGACGGAAGCGAGCGCCGCGACGTCCTGAACGGTGCCGATCTCGTTGTTGGCGTAGCCGAGCGTCACCACAGCCGTGTCGTCGCGCAGCGCGGCAGCGAGGTCGTCGGGAGACACACGGCCCGTCGGGGAGACCGGCAGTCTCGTGACCGGATATCCGTGCACCCGCTCGAGATAGTCGCACGAGGCCAGCACCGACTCGTGCTCGATGGCCGTGGTGACCACGTGCGCCGGTCGGCCTCGAAGGGTCGCCGCGCCGACGGCGAGGCCCTTGATGGCGAGGTTGTTGGCCTCGGTCCCTCCCGACGTGAACACGATGTCGCCGGCACGCATCCCGAAGACGGCCGCGACGCGTCGGCGTGCGTCATCGAGTGCTTCCGCTGCCGCCTCGCCCACGGTGTGGTGGCTCGACGGGTTTCCGAAGCGTTCACGCAGGTGCGGGAGCATCGCCTGAAGCACCTCGGGGCGCACGGGGGTCGTGGCCGCATGATCCAGGTAGAGCATCACGGTTCCCGCCGCGTCGCCTCAGGGAGCATCGGGCAGATCGACCAGCACGTCGAGGCCGAGATCGAGTGCCCCGGCCGAGTGGGTGAGGGCACCCACCGAGATGACGTCGACACCGGTCTCGGCGATGTCCCGCACGGTCGCAAGGCTCACCCCGCCGGATGCTTCGACAGTGACCCGAACGCCGATGCGCGCGACACCCTCCCGCAGGTCGTCGAGCGAGAAGTTGTCGAGCATGATCGTGCCGACGCCGGCGGCGAGCACCGCGTCGATCTGGTCGAGCCGGTCTACCTCGACCTCCACGTGCGTCGTGTGAGGAAGCCGTGCGATCGCGGCCTGCAGTGCCTGTGTCACCGAGGCGCCTCGTGCGGTCAGGACGGCGAGGTGGTTGTCCTTGGCCATCACCGCGTCGGACAGCGAGTGACGGTGATTGTGCCCTCCGCCGCAGCGCACCGCATGCCTCTCCAGCACGCGCAGCCCCGGGGTCGTCTTGCGCGTGTCGGCGATCCGGGCGCCGGTGTGGGCGACCTCGGCGACGTAGAGGCTCGTCAACGTCGCGATGCCGCTCATCCGCTGGACGAAGTTCAACGCGACGCGCTCCGCGGTGAGCACACCGCGGGCCGGGCCGGTCACTTGCGCCAGCGGAGCGCCTGCACGGAACGATTCGCCATCGGCGACGAGGAGGGTGACCTCGATGCGCGGATCGGTGAGCCGAAAGGCGGCGGCGAAGACGTCCCCACCGCTGAAGACCCCGTCTTCGCGGCCGACGAGGTGGGCGGTGGCGACCGCGGCCTCGGGGATGAGGTACTCGCTCGTGAGGTCGCCCCACGGGGCGTCCTCCTCGAGCGCGGCGGAGACGGCACGGTCGATCTGAGTGCTGCTGAGCATCACGCGGACACCTTTGCTGACGGAACGTACGGGAGGCGGGCAGAGGGGGAGGATGCCGCTGCCTGATGCGGCATCGAGATGACCGCGCTCGCCGGGTCATCGGTGCGGAAGTGAGCCCCGACGGAACCGCGCCGAGCGCGTGCCGCTTCGATGACCGCGGCGGCCACCGTGAGCAGATTCGCGTCTTCGTGCTGGGCTTCCGTGCAGGGGGCGGAGAGGGAGGACAGCCAGGCGGAGACGGTGGTCGCTGCGCGGTGGAGACCGGCCTCCGAGCGGTGGAGGCCGGCATCCCGCCACATCAGCTGTTGCAGAGCCGCGCGGGTGAACCCCGACGCCGCGTTCCCGGGTTCGGCGGGGTCGTCCAGGGCGGGGACGTCCAGGACGGGTTCCGAGGATCCGTCCTGGGTTCGCGGTTCCTCCGTCGCCAGCGCGGCGGCCGCACGCACGCCGAACACGGCGCCTTCGAGTAGGGAGTTCGATGCCAGGCGGTTGGCTCCGTGCACTCCGGTGCAGGCGACCTCGCCGACCGCGTACAGCCCCGGGAGGCTCGTGCGCCCGTCGAGGTCGGTCTTCACGCCGCCCATCAGGTAGTGCGCCGCGGGCGTGACCGGGATCGGCTCCTGCGACCAGTCCGCATCCCGCGCGCGGACGGCCGCATCGATCGTCGGGAACCGCTGCGCGAGGAACCGCGCCGTCTCGGCGGTCGTCGACCGAAGCGCCGTCGCGTCGAGGACCACGGGCGCCCCGCCCTGCGAAGCCATCCGTTCTGCGATCGCGCGAGCGACGACGTCTCGCGGTGCGAGCTCGGCGTCGGGATGGACCTCGGTCATGAATCTCACGCCGGCGGTGTCGCGCAGCACGGCACCCTCGCCTCGAACGGCCTCCGAGACGAGGAACGCCGCGGCATCGGGTGTGTCGGGGAGGACGGTCGGGTGGAACTGGACGAACTCCAGGTCGCGGACGACCGCTCCGGCACGCAGCGCGGCGGCGATCCCGTCGCCGGTGGCGACCGGAGGGTTCGTCGTGTGCGCGTACAGCTGACCGGCTCCGCCGGTGGCGAGGACCACGGCCGTGGCGTCGATGCGGACGCGCTGGCCGGCGACGAGGAGATCCACCCCTACGACACGGGAGTCGCCCTGCTGCACGAGATCGACGAGGAAGGCATGCTCGATCACCGTGACGTCGGCGTTCCGCAGCGCGGAGACGAGTGCCTTCTCGATGGCTGCGCCGGTCGCGTCTCCTCCGGCGTGGAGGATGCGCGGGTACGAGTGGGCGGCTTCGAGTCCCTTGACGAGGTCGCCGTCGGCGTCACGGTCGAAGGCGACGCCGAGGTCGATGAGCTCCTGGATGCGGGCGGGCCCTTCCGTGGCGAGCACGCGCACGGCCTCCTCATCGCCGAGGCCCGCTCCGGCGACGAGGGTGTCGTGGACGTGGGCCTCGACGCGGTCGTCGGCGAACATCACTCCCGCGATCCCTCCCTGGGCGTAGCGGGTGTTGGCGTGTTCGAGCTCGTCCTTCGTGACGAGGGTCACGCGGCATCCGTGCCGCACGGCGTGGAGCGCCGTGGTCAGACCGGCGATTCCCGACCCGACGATCACCGCGTGCGGTGCGGTCACGGCCGTGCCGCCAGCATGCGCTCCAGCGCCACCCGTGCAGGCTCCGCGACATCGTCGGCAACGGTGATGCGGTTGCGCACCTCGCCCGCGACAAGCCCTTCGAGCACCCAGGCGAGGTATCCGGGGTGGATCCGATACATCGTGGAGCACGGGCACACCACGGGGTCGAGGCAGAAGATGTGGTGCTGCGGGTGCTCTGCCGCCAGCCGTTGCACGAGGTTGATCTCCGTGCCGATCGCGAAGGTGGTCGGCTCGGTCGCCGCGGCGATGGCCTTGCGGATGAAGTCGGTCGATCCGGCCTCGTCGGCCGCGTCGACCACGTCCATCGGGCACTCGGGGTGCACGATGACGCGCACCCCCGGGTGCTCGGCGCGGGCCTGGTCGATCTGGCCCACCGTGAAGCGGCGGTGCACCGAGCAGAATCCATGCCAGAGGATCACGCGCGAGTCGGCGAGCTGCTGCTCGGTCGACCCGCCGAGCGGGCGGCGAGGGTTCCACATCGGCATCTGCTCCAGCGGCACCCCCATCGCCTTGGCGGTGTTCCGACCGAGGTGCTGATCGGGGAAGAAGAGCACCCGGCGGCCTCGTGCGAACGCCCACTCCAGCACCGTGCGGGCGTTCGACGACGTGCACACGATGCCGTGGTGGCGACCGACGAAGCCCTTGATGGCCGCCGACGAGTTCATGTAGGTCACCGGGATGACGGGCAGCAGCCCTTCGTGATCCGGCGTGTCGAGGTCGCCGAAGAGGTCAGCGAGCTGCTCCCAGCATTCCTCGACCTGGTCGATGTCGGCCATGTCGGCCATCGAGCATCCGGCGGCGAGGTTCGGGAGGATCACCGCCTGCTCGGGCTGGGAGAGCAGATCGGCCGTCTCGGCCATGAAGTGGACGCCGCAGAACACGATCGCCTCCGCTTCCGGGTGGGCCTTTGCGGCGTTGGCGAGCTGGAAGGAGTCGCCCACGTAGTCGGCGTGGGTGACGACCTCCTCGCGCTGGTAGAAGTGACCGAGCACCACGACGCGATCGCCCAGGGCCGCCTTGGCGGCGCGGATGCGGCCCGCCAGTTCGATCTCGGATGCCGTGCGGTACTCGGCGGGGAGCTCGCCCTGCCGCGGCGCGCCGGTCGGGATGACATCACCCATCGACGAGCCGGGGCCGTACCCGGGCCGCGAATCGAAGGTCCACGGGCCGGCCGCGAGATCGGTGTTGCACGTCTCCGTGGTGGCGGTGCCGGCGACGATCGCCTGGATCTCGTGGTCGACGCTCGGGTCGAGCGCGGAGGCTGGCTCGCCGTTCGGGTTCGGCGAGAGGGTGATGATCGTGGCGGCCATGGGGTGTCTTTCGTGCGCGGATCGGGCGGTCCGGAGAGGGGTGGTTGCGGTCAGGTGCCGAGGGGGCCGCGATCGGCCAGCTCGACGTCTTGGTTGTAGCGGTAGAGACGTGCGGGACGGTGGCTTCCGGTGCGGAAGTCGTCGGTGGGGATGAGCGTCGCGGAGCTCTCGACCTGGCGTCGGAAATTGGCCGGGTCGAGGCGGCGCCCCAAGATCGCCTCGTACACCTCGCGCAGATCGGCGAGCGTGAAGGTGTCCGGCAGGAAGCCGTGGGCGATGCGGCTGTAGCCCACCTTGTTGCGCAGACGCCACAGCGCGTAGTCGACGATGCGGTTGTGGTCGAAGGCGAGTGCGGGAAGGGTCGCCTGGTCGAACCAGGCGACGTTGTGCTGCTCGGAGGTGAGCGAGACGTCTTCTCTCACGAGCGCCCAGTACACGATCGACACGACACGGGTCGGCGAGCGGTCGACGTCGCCGAACGCATAGAGCTGCTCCAGGTAGCTCGGGGTCAGCGTGGTCGTCTCGGCCAGTGTGCGGGAGGCGGCGGTCTCGAGGTCTTCGTCGGCTCCGAGCCAGCCGCCCGGGAGCGCCCATTGGCCGGCGTGCGGGTCGCGGGTGCGGCGCACGAGGGGAAGGACCACGCGCGGGTCGCCGCCCTGTGCATCGCGCCGCAGGCTGAAGATCACCGTGGAGACGGCGACCCGGATCGCGTCGGCTGCTGAGTTCGCTGCAGGGCCGGTTGTTGTGGGGTTCGAGGACATGAGGCGAGTTCTGGTCACAGTGACATTAACTTCACGACCGATCTTATAGTCTCCTCGACCCGAAGGGCAACCTCCGGGCGGCATCCAGGCTCCGGCCGCTAGCGTGGATCCAGGAGGCCCCCCATGCTCGTCGTCGACCTCATCGCTGGCGCAGCGCTCCTGGTCGCGTTCGTCACCGGCCTGGCGCGCGGCTTCTTCGCGAGCCTCGGCACGATCCTGGGTATCGTCGCCGGGGCGTTCCTGGCACTGTGGCTCCTCCCGCTCCTCACCCCTGCCGTGTCCGACCTCGTTCCGGTCGGTCCGTGGCGAAGCGCGACGCTCGCCGTGCTCGCCATCGGCACCGTCATCGCCGTCGGCGCCGTCGGCGCGGCGATCGGCGCCGCCGTCCGCCGGGAGGTCGACCGCACCCCGCTCAAGCGCATAGAGCGGCTCGCCGGGGGAGTCATCGCGACCACCGTGACCGCCGTGGCGCTGCTCACCGTCGGGGTCGGCGTCACTGCCGCCGGCATCCCCGTCGTCTCCGCCGCCGTCGGTTCCTCGCAGGTCCTGCGCGTCATCGAGCGTGTGACGCCGCCGGTCGTCGATGAGGCTCTGGCACAGGTGCGCGGCATCGTGACGACCGACACCCTTCCCACGCTCGGGAGCGTCATCGGGGTCATGGTGCAGCCGAGCTCGCCGCCGATCGCGCTGGACGATCCCGACCTCCAGCGCGCTTCAGCCTCGGTCGCGCGCATCAGCGGCACCGCCTACTCGTGCGGGGTGTCGATGACCGGCTCCGGGTTCGTCGTCGCCGACGGGCTCGTCGTCACCAATGCGCACGTGGTCGCCGGGGTCGACGCGCCCGTGGTCGAACTGCCGGCCGTGCCCGGACGCGATGCGCAGTCGCGTGAAGGGCGCCTCGTCTACGTCGATCCGGTCGACGACCTCGCGGTCATCGCTGTCGAAGGCCTCGATGTCGCACCCCTCGTCGTGGTCGATCCCGCGCAGCCGGGCACCCGCGCCGCCGTGCAGGGCTACCCCCGGGGCGGTCCGTTCCGGAATCTTCCTGCCGCGGTGCTCTCGTCGGTCACGGTCCCCGTCGCCGACATCTACGAAGACGGCGTCAGCCCACGCGGCGTGTACGCGCTCGATGCCGACGTGCAGCCGGGCAACTCCGGCGGCCCCCTCCTCGATGAGGACGGCCAGGTGATCGGCGTCATCTTCGGTCGAGGCACGGATGGCGAGAACCGCGGCTACGCCATGACGACCGACGAGCTGCGGCCCGCGCTCGAGGGATTGACGGCATCCGATTCGACCGTGTCTTCGGGGCAGTGCACGACCTAGTCCGCGCTATGCTGACCCTGCAACTGAAGACAGGCCGCATGACGTGTGCGGGAGAGCTCCGAGCCCAGGGTCTGTGACCCTCGGCGCGGGCACCGAAGGAGCAAGCCTCCCCGCCAATCTCTCAGGTCCGCGTACCGCTCGCGTCCGGCCGCTCTGGAAAACGACCCTGCAGGGTCGTGCCGAAGGTGAAAACCGTCGTGAGCCGTGGCTCCGCCGGTGAAACTCTCAGGCCAATGACAGAGGGGGAGTTCACGGATGCCGAGGCCTCGGCATCCGCCCGCCCGAGCCCGGGAGAACTCATGACAGACCCCGTTGCACCGCACGAGAGCGCACAGACGCCGCTCGCCGACCGGCACCGCGCACTCGGTGCGTCGTTCACCGACTTCGGCGGGTGGGCGATGCCCGTGCGCTACACCTCGGATCTCGCCGAGCACCACGCCGTGCGCCAGGCCGCCGGGCTGTTCGACATCTCTCACATGGCAGAGATCTCGGTCACGGGCGCCGAGGCGGGCGCCTACCTCGACTACGCACTCGCCGGGCGCCTGTCGACCCTGGCCGTCGGCCGAGCGAAGTACAGTCTGCTGCTGGCCGAATCGGGCGGGATCATCGACGACCTCATCGTCTATCGCCTCGGCGACGAGCGCTATCTCGTCGTCGCCAACGCCGGCAACCGTGCGCCGGTCGTGGCAGCGCTCGACGCGCACGCCGCGGACTTCGACGTGGATGTCGCGGATGTCACCGACGACTACGCGCTCATCGCCGTACAAGGACCGGCAGCGCGCGACATCGTGTCGGCGACGTCGGCCATCGCCGAGATCGCCCGGCCGCTCGATCAGCTGCCGTACTACGCCGCGACCGAGGCCGTCTTCGACGGCGCGCCTCTGCTCATCGCCCGCACGGGCTACACGGGCGAAGACGGCTTCGAACTGTACGTCGATGCGGCGCGGGCGGGAGCGCTCTGGGATGCCCTCCTCGGCGCCGGCGCACCGTGGGGTCTCGTGCCCGCAGGTCTCGCCGCCCGCGACACGCTCCGGCTGGAGGCGGGGATGCCGCTGTACGGCCACGAGCTCGCCCTCGACATCCTCCCGGTGCAGGCGGGGCTCGGACGCGTCGTCGCTCTCGACAAAGACGACTTCGTCGGGAAGAGCGGACTGCAGAGCGTCGTCGCCGCGCAGGCGCCGGTGCTCGTGGGTCTCGTCTCCGAGGGGCGCCGAGCCGGCCGCGCCGGTTACGCCGTCGTCACTGCCGACGGCGACACGGTCGGCGAGGTGACCAGCGGAGCGCTCAGCCCCACTCTCGGCCACCCCGTGGCCCTGGCCTTCGTCTCCCCGGCCCATGCGGCGCCGGGCACCGAACTCGCCATCGACGTGCGGGGCACGGCGATCCCCGCGACCGTGACCGAACTGCCTTTCTACCGGAGGACGAAGTGACCGACCTGAACAGCCTCAAGTACACCGAAGAGCACGAATGGATCGCCCTCGAAGGCGACATCGCGACGGTCGGCATCACCGACTACGCGGCAGACAAGCTGGGCGACGTCGTCTACGTCGATCTCCCGGCTGTCGGCACGGCCCTCGCCGCGGGCGACGTCTGTGGTGAGATCGAGTCGACGAAGTCGGTGGGGGAGCTTTACGCGCCCGTGTCCGGCGAGGTGGTCGAGGTCAACGACGAGGTCGCCGGCGACCCGGGCCTTGTCAATGCCGACGCCTTCGCCGGATGGCTCATCAAGGTGCGGGTCGACCCGGCCGCGGTGGAGGGCCTGCTCGATCGTGCCGCCTACCTCGCACTGACCGGCGGCGACGCGTGAGCATCCCCTTCGCTCAGCGTCACATCGGAACCGACGGGCCGGCGCAGGAGCGGATGCTCGGCGCGCTCGGGTACGGCTCGGTCGACGAACTGCTCGGGCGGGCGGTGCCTGCAGCGATCCAGGTCGGGCACGTCTCGCCGTCGGTCATCCCGCCCGCCGCGTCGGAGGCGGAGGCGCTCGCCGAACTGCGCGACCTCGCGGCGCAGAACCGCGTCGCGCGCTCGTTCATCGGACTCGGGTACTACGACACGCTCACCCCGTCGGTGATCGCGCGGAACGTGCTCGAGAACCCGTCGTGGTACACGGCGTACACCCCCTACCAGCCGGAGATCTCCCAGGGCCGCCTCGAAGCGCTCATCAATTTCCAGACGATGGTGACCGACCTCACGGGTCTTCAGACGGCCAACGCGTCGATGCTCGACGAGTCGACCGCGGTCGTGGAAGGGATGCTCGTCGCCCGCCGCGCGTCGAAGAGCCGTTCCGACGTCTTCCTGGTCGATGCCGACGCGCTGCCGCAGACCAAGGCGCTGCTCGCCCATCGCGCCGCTGCGCTGGGGATCACCTTGCAGGAGACGCCGTTCGATCCGTCGTCCCCGCCCACCGACCTCGAGGCGTTCGGCGCGTTCATCCAGTACCCCGGGGCCACGGGCCGGGTGTGGGACCCGTCGGAGGCCATCGCCGCCGTGCAGGCGCAGGGCGGACTGGCTGTGGTCGCCGCCGACCTGCTCGCGCTCACTCTGCTCCGCTCTCCGGGCTCGCTCGGCGCAGACATCGCCGTCGGCACCACGCAGCGCTTCGGTGTGCCGATGGGGTTCGGAGGGCCGCACGCCGGGTACATGGCGGTGCGCGCCGGTCTTGAGCGTCAGCTGCCGGGCCGACTCGTCGGGGTGTCACAGGATGCCGTGGGGCGACCGGCGTACCGGCTGTCGCTGCAGACGCGCGAACAGCACATCCGCCGTGAGAAGGCGACGAGCAACATCTGCACCGCCCAAGTGCTCCTCGCGGTGATGGCGTCGATGTACGCCGTCTATCACGGCCCCGACGGCCTGCGGGCGATCGCGTCCGATGTCGCGGCGAAGGCGCGAATCCTGCGCGACGGGATCGTCGCGGCGGGCGCCGAGGTGCTCCACGACGACTTCTTCGACACGATCGTCGTGATGACTCCGGGGCGGGCGCAGGAGGTCATAGCGGCAGCGCGCAGCCGCGGGATGCAGCTGTGGTTCCGAGACTCCGACTCGGTCGGAGTCTCCGTCGACGAGACGACATCCGAGGGCGACCTGCATGCCCTCGCCCAGGTGTTCGGTGCGTCGCCCGAGCGCGCCTTCGCCTTCGTTTCGGGACGGGAGGTATCCTTCCCGGCGAACCTCGTGCGGCACGATGAGTACCTGACTCACCCCGTCTTCCACGCGCATCGCTCCGAGACGGCCATGATGCGCTACCTGAAGCAGCTCGCCGACCGCGACTACGCCCTCGACCGGGGCATGATCCCGCTCGGCTCGTGCACCATGAAGCTCAACGCCGCGACGGAGATGGCGGCCGTGTCCTGGCCCGAGTTCGCCCGCGTCCATCCGTTCGCACCGGCTGAGGACGTCGCCGGCTACCTGGTCATGATCGAGCAGCTGGAGTCGTGGCTCGCCGAGGTCACCGGCTACGATGCCGTCTCGCTGCAGCCCAACGCGGGATCGCAAGGAGAGCTGGCAGGGCTTCTGGCCATCCGCGGGTACCACCACTCCCGCGGTGAGGAGCACCGCGACGTCTGCCTCATCCCGTCGTCCGCTCACGGCACCAATGCGGCCTCGGCGGTGCTCGCAGGCATGAAGGTGGTCGTCGTCGCGTGCGATGACGCGGGGAACGTCGACCTCTCCGACCTTCGCGAGAAGGTCGCCGCACACGCCGATGCACTTGCGGCGCTCATGATCACGTACCCGTCGACCCACGGCGTCTACGAGCACGATGTCGTCGACATCACCCGGGCGGTCCACGACGCCGGGGGACAGGTCTATGTCGACGGCGCGAATCTCAACGCGCTCCTCGGCCACGCGCGCTTCGGCGACCTCGGCGGCGACGTGTCGCACCTGAACCTCCACAAGACCTTCGCCATCCCGCACGGGGGTGGAGGGCCCGGCGTCGGGCCCGTCGCAGCCAAAGCGCATCTCGCCCCGTTCCTGCCGAGCCATCCGCTCGCTCAGCGTGCGGTGCACGCGGGTGGATTCGTGTTCGACGGCGGTCCGGTGTCCGCAGCGCCGTACGGCTCCGCGTCGATCCTGCCCATCTCCTGGGCGTACGTCCGCATGATGGGCGCCGAGGGGCTGCGGGAGGCGACGGGGGCGGCGGTCCTCGCCGCCAACTACGTCGCCCATCGCCTGCACGACCACTTCCCGGTGCTGTACGCCGGCGAGGGCGGGCTCGTCGCCCACGAGTGCATCCTCGACCTGCGTCCGCTGCGGGAGGAGACCGGCGCCACGGTCGATGATGTCGCGAAGCGTCTCATCGACTACGGCTTCCACGCCCCGACGATGTCGTTCCCGGTGGCTGGGACGCTCATGGTGGAGCCGACCGAGTCGGAAGACCTCGGGGAGCTCGACCGGTTCGTCGAGGCGATGGTGGCGATCCGCGCGGAAGCGCTGCGCGTGGCGAGCGGCGAGTGGGCCGCAGACGACAACCCGCTCGCGAACGCCCCGCACACGGCGGAGTCGGTCGTGGTGGGGGAGTGGAACCACCCGTACACGCGGGAGGAGGCGGTCTACCCCGTGCGAAGCCTCGTGCGCTCGAAGTACTGGCCGCCGGTGCGCCGCATCGACAACGCCTATGGCGACCGGAACCTCGTGTGCGCCTGTCCTCCGCCGGAGGCCTTCGCGTAGCGGGCGACGGCTCAGAAGAGGTCCGGCCACCACGCTGCGGCGAGGGGATACCCCACGAACGCGACGATGTCGATGAGCGTGTGGGCGATGACGATCGGCATCACGCGGCCCCACCGGTGGTAGACCCAGCCGAAGACGATGCCCATCGCGACGTTGCCGATGAGCGAGCCGAAGCCCTGGTAGGCGTGGTAGGCGCCGCGCAGAGCCGCGGTCGAGAGGATGATCGTCCACGTGCCCCATCCGAGTCGGCGCAGGCGGTCGAAAAGGTAGCCGATGAAGATGACCTCCTCGGTGAGACCTGCCCGCAGGGCCGCCAGCACCAGCAGCGGGATCGTCCACCACGACGGATCGAGCGGCGAGGCGTCGACCTGCACGGTGATCCCGAGGGCGCGACCGGCGGCATAGAGCGCGAGACCGGGGATGCCGATCACCGCCAGCAGCGCGATGCCCGCTCCGAGGTCTCGTCCGGGGCGGCGCAGGTCGAGACCGATCGCTCGGAATCCCGAGCGCGCCGGTGACCACAGGAAGTAGATCGCGAGGGCGATGGGGGCCAGGGCGAAGAACTGACCGAGGAATTGGTAGAGCACATCCCAGAACCGCTCCGCGTTCGCGCCGGGATTGAGCGAGGTCGACTGGTCGCCCAGCGCCTCCTCCTTCGTCAGCGCCTCCACCAGAGACAGGACCGAGTAGAGCGCCGACCGGCCCACCGAGAGCGCGAGCACGAGCGCGATCTCCCACCACAACTGCGGGTGCGATCGGGCGGAGGTTTGCGAATTCACGCCCTGCGAGTCCGTCACGTTGTCAGAATGTCACAATCGCGCCGCACCGAGTTAAGGCTCTGTAACTTTTTCCGTCGATCGTTTTGAGCACGGCACAGCGCATGCTTATGTTGTTCCATCCGCGCCCCCGTCAGACGTGTCTGCCGTGTGCGCACAACCTTGTACAGGAGGAACAGTGAGAATGAAGCGCATCTCGGCTGCGGTGGCAATCGCCGCAGCCGGCGCACTGGTGATCTCGGGCTGCGCCGCAGGTGGCGGCGACAACAACAACGACGACTCCGGTCTCGTTGAGGGCTCGTCGATCACCGCTGCATGGAACCAGGCGTTCTACACGATGAACGGCAACACGTCGTTCGGAAATGCCACAGCGAACAACAACATCAACTACCTGGTGCTCGACGGGTTCAACTACTACGACAACGAGCCCAAGCTGGTGCAGAACACGTCGTTCGGTTCGTACGAGCTGATCAGCGAAGACCCGCTGACCGTCAAGTACACCGTCGCTGAAGGCAAGAAGTGGTCCGACGGCACCGAGGTCGGTGTTGCGGACCTCATGCTCCACTGGGCCGCCCTGTCGCGCGCGCTGGACACCCCGGACTTCAACTCGAACGACTATGTCGACCCCGACACCGGTGAGTTCACCGACAACTTCCCGACCGACGTCGTCTACTTCGACTCGGGCGCCACTCCCACCTCGGGTCTGGGCCTCGTCTCGGAGACGCCGGAGATCGGCGACGACGGCCGTTCGATCACGATGACGTACAACGAGCCCTTCGTCGACTGGGAGCTCTCGTTCGCCTCGATGGGCTCGATGCTTCCCGCGCACATCGTGGGCAAGAAGGCCCTCGACATCGAGGACAACGACGAGGCTGCCAAGGCCGTCCTCGACGCCGTCCAGAACGGTGACGACGCCGCGCTCGCCCCGATCTCGGCCTTCTGGAACTCGGGCTTCAACTTCACCGCGATGCCCGAGGACACCGACCTCGTCGTCGCCAGCGGCCCGTACCAGATCAGCGACTACGTCGCCGACCAGTACGTGACGCTCACGGCCAACCCCGAGTACACGGGTGACAACGAGCCGCACATCGAAGAGATCACCATCCGCTTCATCCCGGACCCGCTCGCCGCGGTCCAGGCTCTGGAGAACGGTGAGGTCGACATCATCCAGCCGCAGGCGACCGCCGACATCACGACGGCGCTCGAGGGCATGGAGGGCATCACCGTCGACACGAGCCTCGGTGGCACCTACGAGCACGTCGACCTGCAGTTCGACAACGGCAAGAACCCCGAGAACATCTTCAAGGACCCGAAGGTCCGCGAGGCGTTCATGAAGGTGATCCCCCGACAGGAGATCGTCGACACCCTCATCAAGCCGATCATCGGCGACACCGCCATCGTGCGTAACTCGCAGATCTTCGTCCCGGGTGCCGAGGGCTACGACCAGGCCGAGGAGGCCAACGGCTCGGCCAACTACGCCGAGGTCGACATCGAGGGCGCCAAGAAGCTGCTCGAGGAGTCCGGTGTCAGCGACACCTCCGTCTGCATCCTCTACGCATCGAACAACCCGCGTCGTGTCAACGAGTTCGCGCTGATCCAGGCGTCGGCCGCCAAGGCCGGCTTCGAGGTCACCGACTGCGGTTCCGAGGAGTGGGGCGGGCTGCTCGGTACGCCGGGCGCCTACGACGCGTCGCTCTTCGGCTGGCAGTCGACGAGCCTCGGTGTCACGAACTCGCTCCCGACGTTCGAGACCGGCGGCATCAACAACCTGAACTTCTACTCCAGCAAGACGGTCGATGACATCATCGCCCAGCTGAACGTGGAGTTCGACGAGCAGAAGAAGATCGACCTCCAGGTCGAGATGGACAAGGCGCTGTGGTCCGACTTCTACGGCGTCACCATCTTCCAGTTCCCCGAGGTCACCGCGATCAGCGACCGCGTCACCAACGTGACGTCGTCGATCCTCGCTCCCACGGTGTTCTGGAACGCCTGGGACTGGGAGGTCACGGAGGCGGGTACGGAAGGCTGAGAGCCGGACGGAACCGCACCGGGTTAGCCCGGTACTAACCGAGGTGGGGTGCAGGTCTCCGACGGGGACCTGCACCTCATCGCGTTAGACTCTCTTGTCGCGGATCAACGAGGCCGGCGTTCTCCCGTCGCCGGCCTGCGTCCTGCGCTGACTCATCTGATTGGCAGGCGGCCACAACATGGCTTCATTCATCATCCGGCGTCTGATCGCGTCCATCTTCGTGCTCTTCGCCGCGACGTTCCTGATGTATCTGCTGGTGTCCTTCTCGGGCGATCCCCTAGAAGACCTGCGGCAGAGCAATGCACCGAACAAAGCCGAGCTCATCGAGGCTCGCACCAAACTCCTCAACCTCGACGTCCCCCCTCCGCTGCGCTACTTCCTGTGGCTCGGCGGGATCTTCCGGGGCGACTTCGGCATCAGCATCCAGAACCAGTCGGTCAACGCCCTCCTGGGCAACGCGATCACGTCGACGTTGACGCTGGTCACGACCGCCACGGTCGTCGCGATCGTCCTCGGCATCGCCGTGGGAATCGTCTCTGCGCTGCGCCAGTACACGGGGTTCGACTACGGGATGACGCTGCTGTCCTTCCTGTTCTTCTCGCTCCCGATCTTCTGGGTGGCCGTGCTGCTCAAGCAGTACGGTGCGATCCGGCTCAACAACTGGCTGTCGAATCCGACGATCTCGATACCGGCCATCGTGGGCATATCGCTCGTGGTCGGCCTCATCTGGATGTCCTTGCTGGGCGGACGCTGGAAGCGGCGCCTGACGGTGCTCGCGATCTCCGCGGTCGCCACCGGCCTCGTGCTGGGCGCGCTCTCGGTCACCGAGTGGTTCGCCGACCCGAGCATCGGCATCGTCGTCTACGCGTTCCTGGCCGTCGGCATCGCGTTCGCGGTGACGGCGATCTCGACGGGGCTGCGCAACCGGAAGGCCCTCTACGCCTCCCTCGTCGTGGCCGCCATCGGCATCGCGCTGTACTTCCCGATGATGAACTACCTGCTAAACGGCATGACCATCTGGCTGTTCCTCGGCCTCGCGGTGCTCACCGTCGTCGTATCCGGCGTCATCGGCTGGTTCATGGGGGCGCCCGACCGGGCGCCGGTCATCCGCACCGCTGCCATCGTCGGATTCCTCGTGGCGGGCCTCATCGCGCTCGACAAGTACATGTCGTACTGGCAGGCGTACGCGAACTCGAGCCGCGTGCGCGGACGCCCGATCGCGACCGTCGGCGCCTCGACGCCCGGTCTCGGCGGGAACTTCTGGGTGCAGGGGATCGACCTGTACACGCACCTGCTGCTGCCGACGCTCGCCATCATCCTGATCTCGTTCGCGAGCTACACGCGCTACTCGCGCGCGAGCCTCTTGGAGGTCATGAACCAGGACTACATCCGCACCGCACGCGCGAAGGGCCTCACGCAGCGGACGGTCATCGTCCGCCACGCCTTCCGCAACGCGCTCATCCCGATCACCACGATCATCGCGTTCGACGTGGGCGCCATCATCGGCGGCGCGGTCGTCACCGAGACCGTGTTCGGCTGGACCGGCATGGGCCGCCTGTTCGTGACGGCGCTCGATGCGCACGACCCCAACCCGGTCATGGCGTTCTTCGTCGTCACCGGCACCCTGGCGGTGCTCTTCAACCTGATCGCGGACCTCGTGTACGCGGCCCTCGACCCGAGAATCAAGGTGGGCTGACATGAACACCACAGTGACCAACGACGCAGGAGCGAGGGAGAACGAGGCGCGCGCCGAGGTCTCCATCGAACAGAAGGAGACCGAGGGTCTCAGCCAGGGGCAGATCGTCCGTCGGCGCTTCTTCCGCCACCGCGCGGCGCTCATCTCCATGTTCGTGCTGGCGTTCATCGTCCTGCTCGCGTTCACCTCGGTGGGCGTGAGCCTGTGGGGGATCCGGATCCCCGGCTGGTGGCAGTACTCGTGGGATGAGATCCCCCCGAAGGTCAACAACGGCGTGCCGACGATGAGCCTCTGGCCGCTCCAGTTCGGTGATCACCCCTTCGGCCAGGACGAGGTCGGCCGTGACATCTTCGCGGTCGTCATGCGCGGCGCTCAGCAGTCGATCATGGTGATGGTCATCGCCGGCGTGGTCGCCACGGTCATCGGCGTCGTGGTGGGCGCCGTCGCCGGCTACTACGGCAAGTGGACCGACTCCGTGCTGATGCGCTTCACCGACGTCATCATCACGATCCCGCTGATCGTCATCGGCTCCGTGCTCGGCAACACGTTCGGCAACCTCGGAGCCGCCGTGCTCGGTGTCGTCATCGGACTGTTCGCATGGACGACGATGGCGCGTCTGGTGCGAGGCGAATTCCTCTCGCTCCGAGAGCGGGAGTTCGTCGACGCCGCCCGCGTGTCGGGCGCCCGCGACCGCCGCATCATCTTCCGCCACATCCTGCCGAACTCGGTGGGCGTGATCGTCGTGAACGCGACGCTGCTGATGGCCGGGGCGATCCTGCTGGAGTCGTCGCTGAGCTTCCTCGGCTTCGGCGTGCAGTCGCCCGACACCTCGCTCGGGAAGATCATCTCCGAGAACCAGGCCGCATTCTCCACGCGGCCCTGGATCTTCTGGTGGCCCGGCATCTTCATCATCGCCATCGCGCTGTGCGTCAACTTCATCGGAGACGGTCTGCGCGACGCGTTCGACCCGCGTCAGAAGAAGATGCCGAGCGAGCGCGCCATGGCACGTGCCGCCCGTGCGGGTGGTCCCGCCCCGAAGCCGGTCGACACGACGCCCGCGACGGATGCCGCTTCGGTGTCGGTGGGGGGAGAGGCGATCTACACCGGCGACGTCGCAGATCCGCACGATCCTCGACCCTCGCAGCCTGGACAGGGCCGTCGAGAGTTCGATCCGGAGAGCTGACGTGCTGCTAGATCACCAGACCGATCACCGTCGCCGCGGTCAGCACCGCGACGGCGATGATCGTGGCCATGTGCCAGGTGGACTTCGGCGCCTCCGGATCGACTCCGCTCGCAAACGCTCCCGCTTCGCGCAGCCGCTCCCAGTGGCCGCGGATCAACTGCGCGAGGTTGCCCGCCGGCGTCGTGATGGCGTCGGCCGGGCGAAGCTCGCCGACCTCGCCGCGGGCGGTCTCGCCCACACCGTCGAAGTCCTTGGGCGCGAGGCCCAGGGTGCGGTGGCGGCCGGGGGCCGGTGCAGCCCATACCGCGACACGACCGTGAACGGTCTGGAGCGTGAGCGAGTAGCGCGTATCGATTCCGACGATCGAGGGCCACGGCACGAACTGCGTGCGCAGCACGTTCTCGACCGTGATCCCGTGCTCCTGCACGAGGAGGCTCGGGCGCCAGAACAGCGCCCAGGCGAGCACACCGACGAGCACGACGGGCCACACGTACCGGAGAGCGGCGACGGGATCGGTCACGATCAGCGCCGCGGCACCGAGTGCGCAGACCGCAATCGTCACCGCAGCGAGGACACGGCCGGGAACGGGTCGGTAGTGGACCTCCTGAAACGACATGACGTCCAGTTTTCCAGATGGGACAGCAACGAATGACTGAAACGATGGGCATCGACGCGCAGGCCTCCGCCGCGCGAGAGGCCATGCCCGAGATGATCCTCGAGGTCAACGACCTCGGTGTCGACTTCTGGGTGGAGGGTGAGTTCTACCCGGCCGCGATCGGGATGAACTACGAGGTTCGCCGCGGCGAGGTGCTCGCCATCGTGGGCGAGTCGGGCTCCGGGAAGAGCACGAGCTCCATGGCGCTGCTCGGCCTCCTGCCCGAGAACGCGCGCGTCACCGGCTCGATCAAGCTCGTCGGACGCGAGCTGCGCGGAGCCGACGAGGCGACGCTGCGGGCGCTCCGTGGCAACGAGATCTCCGTGATCTTCCAGGAGCCGATGACGGCGTTGAACCCGGTCTACACGATCGGCTTCCAGATCACCGAAGCGCTGCGCTCCCACGATCGCGACCTCGCGCCGAGTGCCGCGAAGGAACGCGCTGTCGAGCTTCTGCGCATGGTCGAGATGCCGAACCCGGAGCAGTCGTTCCACAAGTACCCGCACCAGCTGTCGGGTGGTCAGCGTCAGCGTGCGATGATCGCGCAGTCGATCTCGTGCGACCCGCTGCTGCTCATCGCAGACGAGCCGACCACCGCGCTCGATGTCACGGTGCAGGCGGAGGTGCTGGACCTTCTCCGCAACCTCCGCAAGCGTCTCGACTCGGCGATCATCCTCATCACGCACGACATGGGCGTGGTGGCCGACCTCGCCGACCGCATCATGGTCATGAAGAACGGCATCGTCGTCGAGACCGGGACCGTGGAGAAGATCTTCCACGCCCCCGAGCACCCCTACACCCAGCAGCTGCTGGCAGCGGTGCCTCACCTCGGTCTCGGCGTGCTCGAGGAGGCCGAGGCTGGCGTGGCCGACGTCGTCGCGCCCGATCTGCCCTCGGTGTCGTCGATCCGCGAGCGCGCCTCCGAGGCCGCGGAGGAGACGATCGAGACGCGCACCCCGGTGCTGTCGTTCCAGGACGTCGCGATCGACTATCCGAAGCGCGGCCGGATCCCCGCCTTCCGCGCGGCGGAGCACATCGACCTCGACATCTACCCCGGCGAGATCGTCGGGCTCGTCGGCGAGTCGGGTTCGGGCAAGACCACGCTCGGTCGTGCGGCCATCGGGCTCCTTCCGATCGCCGAGGGCAAGCTCATGACCGTGGGCACCGACATCTCGCATGCCACGCAGAAGGACCTGTTCGCGATCCGTCGCAAGACCGGCATCGTGTTCCAGGACCCGGCCTCGTCGCTCAATCCGCGCATGCCCATCGGACAGTCGATCGGCGAGCCGATCCTCCTCGCCGACGTGGCCAAGGGCCGTGACCTCGACCGGCGCGTCGAGGAGCTCCTCGACCAGGTGGAGCTGCCCTCGTCGTACCGCAACCGGTTCCCTCACGAGCTGTCCGGTGGTCAGCGCCAGCGCGTGGGCATCGCCCGCGCCCTGGCTCTCGCGCCGCAGCTGCTCGTGGCCGATGAGCCGACCTCCGCGCTCGACGTGTCGGTGCAGGCACGCTTCCTCGATCTCCTCCAGGAGCTCCAGGCCCAGCTGCAGTTCGCCTGCCTGTTCATCAGCCACGACCTGGCAGTCGTCGACATCCTCGCCCACCGCATCGCGGTGATGCACCACGGCAAGCTCGTGGAAACGGGAACGCGCGACCAGATCCTGCGTGGAGCGCAGGACCCGTACACGCAGCGGCTCATCGCTGCGGTGCCGGTCCCGAACCCGGAGGAACAGCGCGTGCGTCGCGAAGCGCGTGCGGCGCTGCTTCAGCAGACCGGCGAGCGCGCCGAGAGCTGACCCTGACGAGAGGGGCGTGCGCCGGTCGAGGCTCACGCTTGTAGAATGGAACGTCGGCATCCCGGCGAAACCCCATTCTGCTTAGGAACACCTTCATGGCGCACGCCCTCCGTCCCGACCTCCGCAACGTCGCGATCGTCGCGCACGTCGACCACGGCAAGACCACGCTCGTGGATGCGATGCTGCGCCAGACGGGCTCCTTCGGCGAGCACGCGCACGTCGAGGAGCGTGCGATGGACTCGAACGACCTCGAGCGCGAAAAGGGCATCACGATCCTCGCCAAGAACACGGCGATCACCTACAACGGCGCGCACACCGACGTGCCGGTGACGATCAACGTGATCGACACCCCGGGTCACGCCGATTTCGGCGGCGAGGTCGAGCGCGGTCTGTCGATGGTCGACGGCGTCGTCCTGCTGGTCGATGCCAGCGAGGGTCCGCTCCCGCAGACGCGCTTCGTGCTGCGCAAGGCGCTCGAGGCGAAGCTTCCCGTCATCCTGCTCGTGAACAAGACCGACCGCCCCGATGCGCGAATCGCGGAGGTGGAGGAGGAGGCCCACGACCTCCTTCTGGGCCTGGCATCCGACCTCGTCGACGACGTGCCCGACCTCGATGTCGACGCCCTGCTCGACGTGCCGGTGGTGTATGCGTCGGGTCGTGCGGGCGCTGCGTCGCGCAACCGTCCGGAGAACGGCTCGCTGCCCGACAACGACGACCTCGAACCGCTCTTCGGCGCGATCCTCGAGCATGTGCCGGCCCCTTCGTACGACGATGAGGCACCGCTCCAGGCCTGGGTGACGAACCTTGACTCCAGCCCGTTCCTCGGGCGCCTCGCACTGCTGCGGGTCTTCAACGGCACCCTCCGCAAGGGTCAGACGGTGGCATGGGTCCGCCACGACGGCACCCACACCAACGCCCGCATCACGGAGCTTCTGAAGACCCGTGCTCTCGAGCGCTACCCCGCGGAGGAAGCGGGACCGGGCGACATCGTGGCGATCGCGGGCATCGAGGAGATCACGATCGGTGAGACCATCGCCGATCCCGAAGACGTGCGTCCGCTGCCGGCCATCACGGTCGACGAGCCGGCGATCTCGATGACGATCGGCACCAACACCTCCCCTCTGGTGGGCAAGGTCAAGGGGCACAAGGTCACCGCCCGCATGGTGAAGGATCGCCTCGACCGCGAGCTCATCGGCAACGTCTCGCTGCGGGTCGTCGACATCGGACGCCCCGACGCCTGGGAGGTGCAGGGTCGTGGCGAGCTCGCTCTCGCGATCCTCGTCGAGAACATGCGCCGTGAGGGTTTCGAGCTCACCGTCGGCAAGCCGCAGGTGGTCACCCGCAAGGGCGAGGACGGCAAGGTCAAGGAGCCGTACGAGCACCTCACGATCGACGCCCCCGAGGAGTACCTCGGCGCGATCACGCAGCTTCTGGCGGCGCGCAAGGGCCGCATGGAGACCATGGTCAACCACGGCACGGGCTGGGTGCGCATGGAGTTCGTCGTGCCCTCGCGCGGCCTCATCGGGTTCCGCACCGAGTTCCTCTCCACGACCCGCGGCACCGGCATCGCGAATGCGATCTCGCACGGCTACGACGATTGGGCCGGCCACATCCAGGCGCGTCAGAACGGATCGATCGTCGCCGACCGTGCCGGAGTCGCGACGCCGTTCGCGATGATGGCGCTCCAGGAGCGGATGTCGTTCTTCATTCAGCCGACCGAAGAGGTGTACGAGGGCATGGTCGTGGGCGAGAACACGCGCGCCGACGACATGGACGTCAACATCACCAAGGAGAAGAAGCTCACGAACATGCGCTCGTCGACCGCTGACGAGCTCGAGCGTCTCACCCCGCCGCGCCAGCTGTCGCTCGAGGAGAGCCTCGAGTTCGCCCGTGAGGACGAATGCGTCGAGGTCACCCCCGAGAAGGTGCGCATCCGCAAGGTGGTGCTCGACGCGACCGAGCGCGGTCGTGCGGCGTCGCGTCTCAAGCGCCAGGACGCCAACGCCTGACCTGGTCTCGCCGCTGACCTTTTCGCCGTGGGGCGCGCGTCAGGCGCGCAGAACCTTCGCCATCGCCTTTCCGCGGGCGAGTTCGTCGACGAGCTTGTCGAGGTAGCGCACGTTCCGCATGAACGGGTCGTCGATCTCTTCGACGCGCAACCCGCAGATCACGCCCGTGATGAGCGACGCGTTCGGGTTCATCCGTGCCGAGCCGAAGAACTCGGGCAGGGGCGTGCCGGTGCGCACGTGCTCATCGATGGTGGCGTGGTCGTAGCCGGTGAGCCAGGTGATGACCTCGTCGAGTTCCTCGCGTGTGCGCCCCTTGCGTTCGACCTTCTGCACGTACAGAGGGTAGATCACGCCGAACGCCATCTTCTCGAGCCTGCTCATGACGGAAGGCTAGCTTCAGCGCACCTCGGATACGAGTACCGCGGTGGTGCCGGGGTCCCGCGCTTCGAACACGTGAGGCGCATCGCCCGCGTAGCGGAGGTAGTCGCCGGGCGCGAGTTCGAACGGCGCGTCGACGGGCCCCGCCAGCGCGCGCCCGGTCACGAGCACGAGGTGCTCGGTCGTGCCGGGGGCGTGAGGGAGCGACCGCCGAGGGGTGCCGGGCTCTGCCCGCAGGAGGTACAGGTCGCTGCGCGCCTGCGGGGCGCCGGCGGCGAGCAGGAGCGCCTCATAAGGCGATTCGGCGGAACGGATGCCGGGGTGGTCGGCCGCCCGGATGAGCTGGGGTCCTTCCCGAGGATCGTCGACGAACACCGCGAACGGCACCCCCAGCGCGGTGGCGATGGCCCACAGGGTCTCCACGCTCGGGTTTCCTGCCCCTCCCTCGAGCTGCGAGACGGTCGCCTTCGACACGTTGGCCCGACGAGCGAGTTCTGACACGCTCAGGCCGGCGCGGTCGCGCTCCCGGCGCAGGACCTGCGCGATACGGGGTCCGAGGCTCTCCATGCGTTCAGTATGTCAAACGATCGTGCGATTTGACGAACGATTGCCGCGCGCGGATGATGTGACCATGGCATCGGTGCATCCGCAGGATCACGGCGAGGAAATCGAGGTGCGCCGCGCTCGGCGCGAGGGTGTGAGCGTCGCCCTCGCGACCAGCGCCTACGGTGTCTCGTTCGGCGCGCTGTCCGTGGCATCCGGTCTCGACGTCTGGCAGACGTGCGTGCTCAGCCTGCTCATGTTCACCGGGGGGTCGCAGTTCGCCTTCGTCGGCGTCATCGGTGCAGGCGGGATCGCCGCCGCCCCCGCAGCCATCGCATCGGCGGGCCTCTTGGGCGCTCGGAACCTCGCGTACGGGCTCCGTATGTCGCCCGTGATCGGCGCGGGACGGTGGCGGCGCGCGGCGGCGGCGCACTTCACCATCGACGAGTCGACGGCCGTGTCGCTTGCGCAGACCCATCGACGGGCCCGCCTCGTGGGTTTCTGGGTGACCGGCATCGGCATCTGGATCGGCTGGAACCTCTCGACGCTTGCCGGAGCGCTTCTCGGTGACGTGCTCGGCGATCCCCGCGCCTATGGGCTGGATGCGGCCGCAGCCGCCGCCTTCCTCGCCCTCCTGTGGCCGAGGCTCCGGCGTCGGCAGGCGGTCGCCGTGGGGGTCGCGGCGGCGGTGGTGGCCACCGCGTTGACACCGGTGCTGATGGCCGGCATCCCGGTGCTGGTCGCGGCGGTCGTGGCGGTCGTCGTGGGGTGGACGAACTGGCTCGGCGCCGCGGATGCCGGGCGGGCGGCGGGGGAGTCATGACGCTGTGGACCGCGGTGACCGTCGCGGCGATCGTCTGCGTGGCGCTGAAGGGCGTCGGCTACCTGATCCCTCCGCGACTGTTCGAGGCGCCCGCTCCCTCGCGCATCATCGATCTGCTCACCGTCGCGCTCCTGGCGGCGCTCGTGGCCGTCCAGACCCTCGGCGTCGGCCAGCAGATCGTCGTCGACGCCCGGGTGCCGGCGCTCCTGGTGGCCGCCGGCCTGCTGATCGTGCGCGCCCCCTTCCTCGTGGTGGTCGTCGCGGCGGCGGTGATCGCCGCGCTTCTGCGCCTGTGGGGCTGGGCGGCGTGAGCGGCCTAGACTGACGCGGTGAGTATGACGGTGACGCGTGCGGGCACGTGGGTGGTGGCGCTGGTCGTCGGTGTCGTCTACGGCGTCGCGGGAACGATCGGCCAGGCCGCCGGCTGGTCCTGGTTCCCCGTGGGCCTCATCGTCGCGATCGTCGGCGCGGCCGCGATCGTCTCCGCCGTGCGCCTGCTGACGGCGGATCGTTGGTCGGCGCTGGCGACCGGTCTCGGCCTCATGCTCGCGACCCTCGTCTTCTCCGGCGCCGGGCCGGGCGGCTCCGTGATCGTTCCGCAGCCGGTCGACGGCACCGTCTCGACGGGGATCGTCTGGACCCTGGCCGTGCCCATCATCACCGCGATCGTGGTCGCCTGGCCGGCGGTGTCGGCACAGACGCCGGCTGCGGCGCCGCGCGATCCTTCACCCTGACGACGAACTAGACTGGTCGGGTGACGTATGTGATCGCCCTGCCGTGTGTGGATGTGAAGGACCGTGCGTGCATCGACGAGTGCCCCGTCGACTGCATCTACGAGGGTGAGCGATCGCTGTACATCCACCCTGACGAATGCGTGGACTGCGGCGCCTGCGAGCCTGTGTGCCCGGTCGAGGCGATCTACTACGAAGACGACCTCCCTGCCGAGTGGCAGGACTACTACACCGCGAACGTGGAGTTCTTCGACGACATCGGATCGCCCGGCGGCGCTGCCAAGATCGGTGTGATCCCCAAGGACCACCCCGTCATCGCCGCCCTGCCGCCGCAGTCGCACTGATGGGCGTCCGCGACCTCGCCGACTACCCGTGGGATGCCGTCGCGCCCTTCGCGCAGAAGGCTCGCGCTCATCCCGGCGGGATCGTCGACCTCTCGATCGGATCGCCCGTCGATCCCACGCCGCGCATCGTGGCGAGCGCTCTGACGGAGGCGACCGATGCGCACGCCTACCCGCAGACGATGGGGACCCCGCAGCTGCGGGAGGCGATCGTCGAGTGGTACGCGCGACGACGGGGCGTTCCCGGGCTGCCGGTCGACGGTGTGCTTCCCACGGTCGGGTCCAAGGAGCTCGTCGCGCTGCTTCCGCTCCTGCTCGACGTCGGTCCCGGGGATGCCGTCGTGCACCCCCGCGCCGCCTATCCCACCTACGAGGTGGGAGCGCGCCTCGTGGGCGCGACGCCCGTCGCGGCCGACGATCCGGCGCAGTGGCCTGCGGAGACCCGGCTGGTGTGGATCAATTCACCGGGCAACCCCGATGGTCGCGTCCTGAGCGTCGAAGAGCTCCGCGCCGCCGTCGAGCGGGCACGGGAGATCGGGGCGGTGCTGGCATCCGACGAGTGCTACGCGGAGCTCGGCTGGGAGGGGCCGTGGGCGACCGATCGCGTGCCCAGCGTCCTCGACCCACGTGTGACCGACGGCGACATGTCGGGGATCCTGTCCGTCTACTCCCTCAGCAAGCAGTCGAACCTCGCCGGCTATCGAGCGGCGTTCGTCGCCGGTGATCCGGTCGTGGTCGCCGCCCTTCTGACGGCACGCAAGCACCTCGGACTGATGCTTCCCGCACCTGTGCAGGCGGCGATGGTCGCCGCCCTGGGCGACGACGCGCACGTCGCGCAGCAGCGCGATGTCTATGCGCGACGACGAGGCGTCCTGAAGCCGGCGGTCGAGGCGGCCGGCTTCCGCGTCGACCACAGCGAGGGGGGCCTGTACCTGTGGGCGACTGCGGGTGAGGACGCCTGGGATTCGTTGGCGCGCCTTGCCGATCTCGGCATCCTCGCCGGACCGGGTCACTTCTACGGCGAGCATTTCCCGAACCATGTGCGCTTCTCGCTGACGGCGACCGACGAGCGCATCGCTGAGGCGGCCCGGCGGCTCGCATCACTCTGAGCGACCTTTTGTAGGTATCCGTGAGCGGATCGTTACTTCCTTTGGCGGAGTCCGGAGTAGGCCTCGTAGCGCACTAGGCTGTAAGGACGCCCAGATCGACCGCAAGGAGGCTTCGTGAGCGAGTCGGGATCCCCCCAGCAGGCCACCGTCACCATCGGTGACCGCACAGCGCAGTTGCCGATCCTCCAGGGAACCGAAGGGACTCCGAGCGTCGACTTCTCGACCTTCACGAAGCAGACGGGCCACACGGCGCTCGACTACGGCTTCGTGAACACGTCGGCGACGAAGTCGGCGATCACCTTCATCGACGGCGACGAGGGCATCCTCCGCTACCGCGGTTACCCGATCGAGCAGATCGCGAAGAACAGCACATACCTCGAAGTGGCGTGGCTGCTGCTCTACGGCGAGCTGCCCACGGCAGACGAGCTCGCCGAGTGGGACGAGAAGATCCGTCGTCACACGCTCCTTCACGAAGACCTCAAGCGCTTCTTCTCCGCGCTGCCCCACACGGCGCACCCCATGTCGATGCTCTCCGCAGCGACGGCCGCGCTGTCGACCTACTACGAGGGCCAGTCCGACCCCAACAACCCCGAGCACATCGAGCTCAACACCATCCGTCTTCTCGCGAAGCTGCCGGTGATCGCCGCCTACGCGCACAAGAAGAGCATCGGCCAGGCTTTCCTGTACCCCGACAACTCGTTGAGCTTCGTCGACAACTTCTTGAAGCTCAACTTCGGTGTCCTCGCAGAGAACTACGAGGTCAACCCGGTGACCTCTCGCGCGCTCGAGCGGCTGCTGATCCTCCACGAGGACCACGAGCAGAACGCGTCGACCTCCACGGTCCGACTGGTCGGGTCGACCGGCGCCAACCAGTTCTCCTCGGTCTCGGCAGGGATCAACGCCTTGTATGGCCCGCTCCACGGGGGCGCGAACGAAGCCGTCCTCGACATGCTCGCCCGCATCCGTGACTCCGGAGAGTCGGTGCAGCGCTTCGTCGAGCGGGTGAAGAACAAGGAAGACGGGGTCAAGCTCATGGGCTTCGGCCACCGTGTCTACAAGAACTACGACCCGCGCGCGAAGCTCGTGAAGGAGTCGGCAGACGAGGTGCTCGCGGAACTCGGCGTGCACGATCCGCTCCTCGACCTTGCGAAGGAACTCGAGGAGATCGCGCTCAACGACGACTACTTCAAGGAGCGTCGTCTGTACCCGAACGTCGACTTCTACACCGGTGTCATCTACAAGGCGATGGGGTTCCCCACGCGCATGTTCACCGTGCTGTTCGCGATCGGGCGGCTTCCGGGCTGGCTCGCCCACTGGCGTGAGATGCAGCTCGACCCCCAGACGAAGATCGGGCGCCCTCAGCAGCTGTACACGGGCTCGCCCCAGCGCGACTACCCGGGCGCCTGACCACGCTCCTCTCGCCGCTGGCCGAGTGACTCCCGAGCCGGGGGACAGTAGGGTGTGCGCATGGACCTCCACCGTATGCACCTCGTCTGGGCAGATGACTTCGGCGATTCCATCGACGTCGGCGGCATCGGCTCGGACGGCGTCGGGTTCGGCCCCGACATCGTCACGCCCGGAATGGGCATGAGCACCGGCATCGAGGGGTTCTTCGGCATCGTCCTGCTGCTCATCGTCGGCGGTGCGATCTTCAGCGTCGTCGTGGGAGTGCGCAAATACCGCATCCTGAAGGATGCCGGGGCCGACCCCTTCACGGTCGATGCGGCGGTCGCCGCGAAGGTCCTTCGCAGCGACGTCCTGCGCCCCGCGTCCGCCGAGCAGGGGACTGGTGCCCGCTCCCTGGAGGAACGCCTGCGCGAACTCGACGACCTCTTCGCCCGCGGTGTGATCAGCGAGGATGAGCATCGCGAAGCCCGGGCCGCCGCGTTGCGCGGCTGACCCGGATCCGCGTCGGTCCCGGAGAGGCCGGCTCAGGCGTGGAGAGCCTCGTTGAGCGTCACTCCCACGCCCGCCCGGCGCACCGATTCGATGGCGCCGGAGAGGCTGTTGCGTCGGAAGAGGATGCCGTCGCGCCCTGACAGCTCCGCTCCCTTGACCGAAGGGCGCTTCCCGTCGGCCGTGGCGGGTTCGTCTGCCAGCACGATCTTCGACCCGGCTGTCACGTACAGGCCCGCTTCGACCACGCAGTCGTCTCCGAGCGAGATGCCGATCCCGGAGTTGGCTCCCAGGAGCGTGCGGGCGCCGATGGCGACGCGGTGGCTGCCGCCCCCCGAGAGGGTGCCCATGATCGAGGCGCCGCCACCGATGTCACTGCCGTCGCCCACGACGACGCCCTGGGAGATGCGCCCCTCGACCATGGAGGCGCCGAGCGTGCCGGCGTTGAAGTTGACGAACCCCTCGTGCATCACCGTGGTGCCGGGGGAGAGGTAGGCGCCCAGCCGAACCCGCGCGGCATCCGCGATGCGAACGCCTGGCGGCACGACGTAGTCGGTCAGCCGCGGGAATTTGTCGAGACCCTGCACCTGGATGCCGGCGCGCTGCAACGACGGCCGGAGACGGGTGAGGTCGTCCGGGTGCACGGGGCCGGCGTTCGTCCACGCGACGTTCGGCAGGTGGCGGAAGATCCCGTCGAGATTCACGTCGTTGGGCACGACGAGCCTGTGGGAGAGCGCGTGCAGACGCAGGTAGGCGTCGGACGTGCCGTCCGGCGCGTCGGCGGGGTGGGCCACC